>CAMAHO010000043.1 GCA_945834545.1 uncultured Lachnospiraceae bacterium
GGCGATGGTCTGGTAAGCCAGATTCCGTCTCTTCTAATATCCCTCTCCACCGGTATCTTAGTTACAAAGGGAAGCAAGGATGCTGACTTTGGACATACTATGGTAAAGCAGTTGTTTGGAATTCCCAAGGCTCTTTATCTGGTAGGGATAATGATGATTGTTTTGGGCTTCTTTACCCAGCTAAACACTATCTTGTTTGTCCTTTTTGGTCTTGTATTTATTGTTGTTGCAAGAAGCATTGAAAGTACAATTGAGACAGCAAAGGTGGAGTCGGAGGTCAGCGAGGAGGAAAGCCAGGCAGAGGAAATAAGACAGCCTGAGAATGTAAACAGCTTGCTTCAGGTGGACCCCATAGAATTGGAGTTTGGATATGGTATTATTCCGCTGGCAGATGTAAACCAGGGTGGCGATTTATTGGACCGTGTCGTGATGATCAGACGACAGATTGCCTTGGAGCTTGGTACTGTAGTACCGATTATTCGTTTGCGAGACAATATTCAGTTGAATCCAAATCAATATATTATTAAAATAAAAGGGATACAGGTAAGCGAAGGAGAGATTATTTTTGATCATTACATGGCTATGAATCCGGGATATGTGGAGGAGGATATTTCCGGTATTCCTACCTTTGAACCGTCCTTTCATCTCCCTGCTACTTGGATTACGGAATCACAGAGAGAGCGGGCCGAAAGTCTTGGATATACGGTGGTGGATCCTCCTTCCATTATAGCTACACACTTGACAGAAATTGTCAGACAGTATATAGCAGAGCTTCTGACAAGACAGGATGTTCAGAATTTGTTAAACAACTTAAAGGAGACAAATCCTTCCTTAATCGAAGAAGTGGTTCCTAAGCAGCTTAGCCTTGGAGAGGTCCAAAAGGTATTGCAAAATCTGCTTAAAGAGGGTGTGTCTATCAGAGATTTGCTTACCATTATGGAAACTCTTGCAGACTATGCTCAGACTACAAGGGATACGGATATTTTGACGGAGTATGTCAGACAAAGCTTAAAGCGGGCTATCTGCATGAAGTTTTTCACTCCTAATGAGACCAATAGGGTTGCTACCTTAGACCCCAAGATAGAACAAGAGATTATGAACAGCGTAAAACAGACGGAAACAGGTTCCTTCTTGAATATTGATCCGGAAAGGGCGAAGGCCATCATAAATGCAACCGGCAATTTAATTCAGACTCTGGAAAATCTCGGGAAAATGCCGATTATTTTGACATCACCCATTGTACGTATCTATTTTAAACGGTTGACTGAGGATTATTATAAGGATTTGATAGTCATTTCGTATAATGAATTGGAATCCAATATTTCGATTGAATCTGTAGGGATGGTGACAGCATAAAATGATTATTAAGAAATATCTGGCAAAATCAAAAGAAGAGGCCTTGGAGACAGCAAAAGCAGAGCTTGGAGAGGGCTTTGTGGTGATGAATGTGCGTGAAATCAAGCCTAAGGGAATTATGCGTTTGTGGAAAGAAAATGAGGTGGAGGTTACCGCCGCATTGGAGGAAGAAACGGAAAGCATAAATCGTGTGGTGAAAAATGTCTCTGCTATTGCAATGGAAGAGGAGCGCAGACAAAAACAAGAGCAGGAGCGCGTGGGAAAGCGTGGAATTGTGGGAGATTCGGAAAATATAGAACGGAAGTTAGACAGCCTTCAGAATCTGATTGAAAATCATTTAGGACAGGAGACAACGAAGGGAAAGGAGACAGCAGAGACAAAGCAGGAGACTGCTGAGGAGACGGTGGCAAAAAAGGAAAAGCGAGAGGAAAAGCAGGAACAGTTTGAGAAGGTGTTATACAACACCTTGATTGACAATGAAGTAGATGAAAAGTACATAAACCTGATTTATAACGAGGTGGAAAAGGGAAGCAAGCCAGGGATGCCGTTTGATTATTTCCTGGCTGGCATCTACCAGAAAATGATCCTGAAATTTGGAAAATCGGAGGGGATAACCGGCTCTGAGGATGGCCCGCGGGTCATTCTGTTTATCGGGCCTACCGGCGTTGGGAAAACCACCACCATTGCTAAGCTGGCCGGGAAACTGGCAGTAGAGGAGAAGAAGAAGGTGGCCTTGTTAACAGCGGACACCTTCCGTATTGCTGCAGCAGAGCAGTTAAGAACCTATGCCGGAATTATGGAGGTTCCCTTTCGTGTAGTCTATACAAAGGAGGAATTTCGTCAGGCTCTGGATAGCTTTAATAGCTTTGATTATGTATTTGTTGATACTGCAGGGCACTCCGATCAAAATGCAGAAAAGCTGGGAGATATGAAGGAATTGATTTCGATTCTGGATGGAACAGTGGCGTACCAGTGTTTTCTGGTGCTTAGTGCTACTACGAAGTACAAGGATTTGGTTCGAATTGTGGAGAATTATCGCCATATAGCCGAATATGAACTGATTTTTACAAAGTTGGACGAAACTTCCGCATATGGAAATCTGTTAAATATCAGTCTTCTCACAGGAAAGCCCATAGCTTATATTACCTGCGGACAGAATGTTCCAAATGATATAAAGGTATTCGATCCGCAGAATATGGTGAAAATTTTGCTGGGAGGCAAGAAAAGAGAGGAATAAAAACAGATAATACTGGAAAAGGGGTTTTTTATGGATCAGGCTCAACAACTTAGAATAATAAAAGCCAGTCAGCAAAACAGACCAATGGCCAGGGTAATTACAGTGACCAGCGGAAAGGGTGGCGTTGGGAAATCCAATACTGCCATTAATTTGGCAATCCAGTTTCGGAAAATGGGCAAACGGGTTATCATTTTGGATGCCGATTTTGGGCTTGCGAATATAGAGATTATGTTCGGTGCTGTACCGAAACATAATTTATGCGATCTAATCTACCAAGGAAAAAATATTAAGGAGATTATTACCTGGGGGCCTATGGAGGTAGGCTTTATTTCCGGTGGCTCGGGAATTGCAGGGATGTCCAATTTGGGTAGTGAGTATCTAAGCTATATTGTACAAAATCTTGCTGAATTGGATTCTATCACGGATATCATTTTGGTAGATACAGGAGCAGGAATATCGGATGCTGTTTTAGAGTTTTTGGTTGCCAGCGGGGAAATTTTACTGATTACAACTCCGGAGCCAACCTCAATCACGGATTCCTATTCGCTGTTAAAGGCGCTACATCGTCATCCCAGATTTAAGGAATCAGATACGAAAATTAAAATGATTTCCAACCGTGTAGAAAAAGAGCAGGAGGGGGAAGCACTCTATAACAAGTTGAATGCTGTAGTCACAAGATACTTAAAAATCCCCATGACTTATCTGGGATGTATCCCCCAGGATACGCAGTTGACGAGGGCTGTGATGCAGCAAATGCCGGTTTCTCTGCAGCAGCCCCAGGCAAAATCCTCCAAGGCATTTGAAACAATTGCCAACAGACTCTTGGGAATTGAGGAAACGGAGAGACAGCCGAAAAGAGGAATGGCTGCATTCTTTTCACATATTGTAACTGGAAGGTAAGGTTTTGTATGAAGGATGAGACAAAGATGCTAAGCAGGTTTATTTCGGAAGGAATGAAGCTTACTTTGCAAGCAGCAGACAGTTGGGGAACGAAAGAGGATGAGGAGGCAAAAACCTATAGCACTATCGTCTATGAAATCGTTTCCGAGGATTGTCTGGAAATTCAGATGCCCATGGAGAAAGCAAAGCTGATTCTGCTTCCTGTAGGGAAAGAGTATGAGGTGTGCTTTTATGCCGGGGCTGTTCTGTATAAATGCTTTGCCAGAGTGGAAGACCGCTATAAAAGAGGTACTATCTATCTTTTGCTGTTAGAGCTTACCAGCAATCTGAGAAAATACCAAAGGCGAGAGTATTACAGATTCAGCTGTATCCTGGAAATGCTTTCCAGAAACCTGGAAGAACAGGAGATAGAGGTAACTTCGGATAAGAATAAAGATACGATTAATCTGCAACCGGGACTACCGTTGAAGCGAAGTGTTATTGTGGATATTAGTGGCGGTGGCTTACGATTTATCTCAACAGTAAGGTATGAAGCAGGCAGTCTGATACTTTGCACTTATAATTTGTACATCTCCGGACAAAGACAGCACTATGAGGTAGTGGGTAAGGTTCTTGCTGTAAAAGAGATGGAAAATAAAAGAGGGAACTATGAACATCGGGTGGAATATTACAACATGGATGTGAAGGCCAGGGAAGCGATTATAAAGTACATCTTTGAAGAAGAAAGAAAAAACAGAAATAAGTAATACAATATTATACGAACGTTGGTGAAGTAGAAGTGGAAGAAAGAAAAAAAATATTAGTAGTTGATGATTCTGCACTTATGAGAAGGGTTCTCTGTGATATAATAAACAGTGATAAAAGATTCCTTGTTGAAGCAAAGGCAAAAGATGGGCTGGAGGCTCTGGAGCTTTTGTCGAAATATACCTATGATGCTGTTGTTTTGGATGTAAACATGCCTAATATGGGCGGCTTGGAGCTTTTGCAGGAGCTTCAAAAGAGAAAAATAGCAGCTCGGGTAATGATGGCAAGTACAGATACCAGAGACGGTACGGAAACCACCCTGAAAGCGTTAGAGCTTGGGGCTATGGATTTTATTCACAAGCCCTATGATGTGGCACATTGCCGGCAGGAGGATTTTGTGAAGAAGGTTCTCAATATTCTCTATGCTGTTTCTACCGCAAGAATAACGGCATTTGAAGGGAAGAAAGCTCCTGTTAGACCGAATGAAGACAATGAACGTCTTTTAAAGCTGGTTAACAAACATTTGTCAAAGAATTCCGGAAGACGGTTGATTGCAATCGCCAGCTCAACAGGCGGACCTAAGGCCTTGCATGAGGTGATTCCCCGTTTACCACAAAACATAGGGGCTCCAATCTTACTGGTTCAACATATGCCGAAAGGTTTCACTGCGTCTCTGGCACAAAGACTGGATGAGATTAGTGAGGTGACAGTGACGGAAGCCAAAGAGGGGGATGTGTTAGAAAACGGTCATGTGTATATCGCTCAAGGCGGGATGCACATGAAAGTAGCGGAAAAGAAGAACGGAGAGTTATACATCTGTTATTCAGATGAAGCTGCCAGAGAAGGGGTGAAACCTTGTGCCAACTATCTTTTTGAATCTTTCATCAACTGTTCCTCAGGATGCATTGTATGCGTGGTGCTTACAGGCATGGGTGCTGATGGGACAGAAGGGATCCGGAACCTAAAAGCGGAAAAGAGCATACATACGATTACACAGAATGAGGATAGTTGTGTGGTATATGGCATGCCTAAAAGTATTGTTAAGGCGGGGTTATCAGATCAAATTGTACCTCTTGACCAAATCGCACAGGAAATTTTGCTGCAGGTGGGAACCTGTTAAAAGCATTAGCCAATAGGCAGAACGGAGGAAAGTATGGACGTTAGTCAGTATCTTGAGATTTTTTTGGATGAAACCAAGGAGCATTTGCATAATCTGAATACTCAGATTATGGAGCTGGAAGCCGACCCTGAGAATATGGGGGTAATCAATGAAATATTCCGTGCGGCTCATTCCTTGAAAGGTATGGCAGGCACCATGGGATATAAACGCATGCAGACCTTAACGCACGATATGGAAAATGTGTTTTCTGAGGTTCGTAATGGGGCAATTAAGGTTCAGCCGGAGATGATCGATGTGCTCTTTAACTGTCTGGATGCTTTGGAAGAGTATACAAACAATATTCAGGAAAGTGCAGATGAAGGCACCAATGATAATGAGGCATTGATTAAGCGTTTAAATGCTATCATTGAAGGAAAAAGTAATGCGGGCACTGCAACTTCAGAGAATAATGAGAGCAAGCAGGCAGAATCAAAACCTGCAGAAGCAGTAGATGAATCTGCTAAGCCTTGGTATGATATCACATTGGACAGCTCTCAAATAGTCGTTTTAGAGGAAGCTCTGAAACAGGGAAAGAAGATTTACGGTTTGAATGTGGTAGTGCAGGATACCTGTATCTTGAAAGCAGCAAGAGCATTTTTGGTGTTCAAGGCTGTTGAAGAGACGGGCGAGATTATTGTATCCAATCCCAGTGCTCAGGATGTAGAGGATGAGCGTTTCGATAAGGATTTCACACTGCTTGTTATTTCAGAAAATGATATCTCTGTGGTTGTCAAAGCAGCAGAGAATGTGTCCGAAATTGCAAAGGTAACCAGTGAGGTAATAGATATACATAAGACCAAAGGGTATAAGCCCTCAGGAGAAACTTCTGTTGCTGTTAAGAACGATGGAGAACAGACTGCTGTGGAGAAGAAGGAGCAGGCTGCAAAAACACCGGATAAAAAAGCTTCCTCTAAGCCTGTTGTGGGCAGAACCGTACGTGTGGATATTGAGAAACTGGATGTTCTTATGAATCTGGTTAGTGAGTTGATTATTGCAAAGAACTCCCTCTTGTCCGCTGCTGTATCAGAGCAGAGTAATGCTAACGGCGTGATGAGCCATATTGAGTACTTAGAAAGCGTTACTACTAATTTGCATGAATCTGTTATGAAGGTGCGAATGGTTCCTATTGAGAGCGTTGTCAATAAGTTCCCGAGAATGATCCGCGATTTGTCAAAGAAACTGGACAAGAAGATGGAATTGTATATGACCGGTGAGCAGACAGAATTGGATCGTACCGTAGTAGACGAAATTGGGGATCCTCTTATGCATTTGTTACGTAATTCTGCTGACCACGGTCTGGAATCAGCAGAGGTGAGAGCACAGAGAGGAAAGCCCGCCGTAGGTTCTATCTTCCTGGATGCATATCAGGATGGCAACAATGTTGTGATTGAAGTTCGTGATGACGGTAATGGAATTGACATTGAAGCCGTTAAGAATAAGGCGTTGGAGCGAGGTGTCATTACTCCGGAGCAGGCTGCGGTTATGACCGATAAGGAAATCATTAATCTGTTGTTCCTGCCTAGCTTTTCCACTGCAAAGCAGGTTACAGATGTTTCCGGACGTGGAGTTGGCTTGGATGTTGTAAAATCCAAGATTGAATCCTTAAGCGGTGAAGTAGAGGTTAAGAGCCAGCTTGGTGTAGGTAGTACCTGGACCATCAGGTTGCCGTTGACGCTGGCTATCATTCAGACCCTTATGGTTATTGTGGGGAATGAGAAATATGCAATTTCTCTTGGCTCTATCCAGACCATAGAGGATGTTAGCCCTGACGAGATTAAGCTGGTACAGAATAAGGAGGTCATCAATCTTAGAGGCAGTGTTATCCCTCTGATTCGACTGCCTGAATTGGTTGAGATTGAGAGCAGCAAGAAGCCGGAGGATAACTTGGTTGTTGTTATTGTAAAGAAGGGTGATAAGATGGCTGGTCTTGTGGTGGATGAACTCATAGGTCAGCAGGAAATTGTTATCAAGTCTCTGGGTAAATATATCAAGCAGTGTAAGTTCATCAGCGGTGCAACCATTCTTGGAGATGGTGAAGTGGCATTGATTCTTGATGTAAACGCTTTGTTGTAAGGGAAGGAGAAAACAGATGGATCAGTTGAACTTAGCAAATAATCTTGTTTCTGCAAATCAGGGAGAAGAGAATGAGACAACACAGTACATAGTTGTTCGCCTTGGACAGGAACAGTATGGCATTGATATTAAGTATGTAGAGAATATTGTGCGTATGCAGCAGATCACAAGAGTACCGAAGGTGCCCTCCTATATCAAAGGAGTCATCAACCTGCGTGGAGAAGTCATACCGGTTATGAGCATTCGTATTCGCATGGGTCTGCCGGAGGACGAGATAACCAGGGCTACCAGAATTATTATTTTAAAGCTGGAACAGGATGGTACGGTTGGGTATCTGGTGGATGAGGTTAAGGAAGTTGTTACTCTGGAGTCCAGAGATATCGAAAAAATGTCAAGGGATACCCTGGATACTTCTCAAAACTTCATAAACGGAGTTGGAAAGCGTGGAAATGAACTGATTTCTTTGTTAGACTTAAATTCCATTTCCATTGAGGATAATATCGGATGAAAGGCATAATTGTATGGGAACAAATACCTTAGAAAAGGTAACTGAAAATTACTACGATGTATTAAAGGAAATTGGCAATATCGGAGCCGGGAATGCAATGACTGCCTTGTCTGAAATGCTGCAGACAAAGGTGGATATGCATGTGCCACAGGTTAGGCTTCTTGAGTTTTGCGATGTTGGCTCCTTGCTTGGAGGAGAAGAACAGATTATGGTGGGTGTTTTCCTGGGAGTGGAAGGAGACATCTCGGGCAGTATGATGTTTTTGGTCGAGCAAAAGAGCGCGAAACATCTGGTAAACAAGATTATGATGGGAATGGGCTCTGACGGGGAAGAATTCACGGAAATGGAGCTTTCAGCCATGCGTGAGCTGGGCAATATCATTACAGGTGCCTATTTGAATTCCCTGTCAACATTAACTAATCTTGTGATTTACCCCACGCCTCCTGAGCTTACAGTGGATATGGCAGGAGCTATTTTAAGCGTGCCAGCTGTTCAGTTTGGCATATTTGGCGATAAGATTTTGCTGATTCAATCCCGTTTCTTTGATGAGATAGAGATCGATGGATATTTTATTTTGATTCCGGACCTGGAATCTTACAGCAAGATTTTAGCGTCCCTTGGACTACCAGTGGATGGATTGGTATAGCAGTTTGGACACTAGGAAAGTCTTGGATGGGAAAAGAGAAGTAATATGGGTGAGATAATAAAAGTTGGTATGGCTGATTTAAAGACCTGTGTCAGTCCGGATGCAATAACCACATTGGGCTTAGGTTCTTGCATAGGAATTGCAATTGTAGACCCGGTTACGAAAATAGGTGGTTTGGCGCATATTATGTTGCCGGACAGTACAGCCATCAGAAATAGTCAACAGAATATAGCCAAATTTGCTGATACAGGAATCGCTGAGCTAGTAAATCAGATGATAAAGATCGGTGCCAAGAAGGAGCGAATGGTTGCCAAGATAGCCGGTGGTGCTATGATGTTTGCGTTTAAAAGTCAGTCTGACCTCACTATGGTGGGACAGCGTAATGCGGCAGCAAGCAAACAGAAATTAAAAGAGTTGGGAATACCGCTTCTGGCAGAGGACACAGGAGCGAATTATGGGAGAACCGTGATTTTTTACCCTGAAACCGGAGAGTTCCATATAAGAGCAGTTGGAAAAGAGGAAACTATTATATAAATTATGAGTAGAAGATACATACCGTTATTGTTTGTCTTAATTTCTGGTGGTATCACCTGCATCATAACATTTGTAGGTGATATTTCCATATTGCCAAGGTTAATCATTCTTTTTGTTGTCATGGTTATTTTCTACCTTTTTGGAAGCATGCTGGAGTATTTCCTGAATATGTTTGAGAAGGATATAAAGGAAAAGGAAGAAAAGGAACAAAAAGAGAGAGAAGAACAAGAACAGAGAGAACGAGAAGAACAAGAAAGGGCACAAGCCGCTGAAACAGAGAAAGAGTAGTTTATGAAGGAGAATAAATAAATGGATGAATCTGCTAGAAAAAAATTACTAGAAGAATATGCAGCCAAGAAATCTCCTGAGATTCGAGAAAAATTGATTCTGGAATATGCTCCGTTAGTGAAGCTTGTAGCCGGACGATTGAGTATGTATCTGGGATACAATGTGGAATATGAGGATTTAGTCAGCTATGGCATATTTGGATTGATTGATGCTATCGATAAATTCGATTATTTAAAGGAAATCAAGTTTGAGACCTATGCAAGTCTGCGTATACGGGGCTCCATTTTAGACCAGATCAGAAAGATGGATTGGATTCCCAGAACCATTCGTCAAAGACAGAAAAAGATTGATGCTGTGATTCGGGAAATTGAATCAGAGACAGGTCATCCGGCTACGGATAAAGACATTTCCGAGAAACTTGGGATATCGGAAGATGAATACTATGACTGGCAGTCTCAAATGAAGGTAACAGGTGTCGTTTCCTTGAATGAGTATATGGAGAACGGCAGCGATGTTTCGCAGGATAGCGGATATCACATATCCTCAAGATTTGAAAGCCCAGAGGAAAAGATTGAAAAGACTGAACTCAGCAAAATGCTGGCAGAAGCATTGAAATTACTGACTGAGAAGGAGCAAAAAGTTATTACCTTATATTATTATGAGGAGCTTACATTAAAGGAAATCAGCGCTGTACTGGAGGTGTCTGAGTCCAGAGTTTCACAGCTCCATACCAGAGCCTTACAAAAAATGAAAGCGAAGTTAGGGCCATACATGGGTATATTGGATAAGAGTGTATAGAATAGGCCATTTCTGATTCTAGTGGTAAGAACAGAAATGGTTCTGTGTATATAGACCTTTAATTCATTTTGGAGGTGCCAAATTGAGCATGATGAATGGGTATTTTAAACTGGTTTCCCTGCCACAAGGCTTTGGAATTCAGTTGTTCGCTGCAAAAGAGGGGGGCGAAATGGTTCGTGTTTTGGAAGTAATGAACTATTTGGAGCCTCTGAGCTTAGAATACAATATACAGGACTTAAAAAGACTAATTGAAAGCAATCAGGATGCAGTGTTTCCTCTGGGGGAAGGCCTTTGTCCGGTGAGAAATGAAGAGTATGTTATGGAAATCTCCCAGGATGCTATGCTGGTTAAGGTTCGGTTTTTTCCGCCTTCCTCTACCGGAAAGAGAATGCCTCTTAAGGAGTTCCTGGGAGATTTGACTGCCAGAAATATTACATGGGGCATTCAACACGAATTTTTGGAGAAACTGTTCAAGTCACAAGGGGTATATTGCAGAGATTTAGTGGTTGCTGTGGGAAAGAACCCAAGGCATGGAACTGACGCAAGGGTGGAGTATTTCTTCAATACAGATATGCATATTCAGCCTACCATGCGTGAGGATGGTAGTGTTGATTATTTCAATCTAAATGTCATAAATCATGTGAATAAGGGAGATTTATTGGCTAAAATCATTCCGGCGGATGAAGGCGAACCGGGAATGAATGTATATGGAAATATCCTAAAACCAAGGGATGTCAAGAAATTGACCTTAAAATTTGGTAACAATATTCTGTTGTCAGAAGACAGAATGAGCATATATTCCCAGGTTGATGGGCATGTGACCTTGGTGGAGGACAGGGTGTTTGTGTCGGATGTCTACCAAATTGAAAACTGTGATTTATCAACCGGTAATGTGGATTTTCAAGGCAGTGTACAGATTAATGGCAATGTGGCAAACAACATGACCGTCAAGGCAAAGGGAAATGTCATAATTAATGGTGTTGTAGAAGGGGCCCATATTGAAGCTGGTGGAAATATAGTGATTGCCAGAGGCATGAATGGTATGTCGAAAGGGTATCTGAAGGCTGGCGGAAACATTATATCCAAGTTCGTTGAGAATGCAACTTTGGAAGCTGAAGGCTATGTGAATACAGAGTCTATTTTACACAGTCGCGTTGTGGCCGGCACAGATATTACCGTGACCGGACGCAAGGGCTTTATTACGGGAGGCCATGTACAGGCTGCCAATACGGTAACGGTGAAGAATCTTGGCTCAGATATGGGAGCATCGACAATAGTGGAAGTTGGTGTCAGACCACAGCTGAAGGCAGAGTATGTGGAGCTACAAAAGAAAGCAAGTGAGATTGTAAAGGAAATCAAGAATTGCCAGCCTATTATTCAAAACTTTACAGAGAGAAGGAGCAAGGGAGCAAAGTTCTCACCGGACCAAATTAATTATGTCAAAAAGACAGCGGCTAACTTGGAACAGAAGAAGGCCGAATTGACACTGGTTAGTGAACAGATGAAAGCGTTGCAAGAGCTTTTACAGTCACAAGGGGTAGCAGCAGTGATTGTGCAGGGCGTAGTTTGTCCCGGTACAACTATCATAATAGGCGACGTTTCTATGAATGTACAAAATAGCTATAGTTATTGTAAATTTGAGAAGAAGGAAGGCAATGTTAAGATTCTGCCTTTATAGGAAAGCGTATGGCATTTGGTTCAATTGAATTCACGACAATATCGAGAGCCCAGGATTATAGCAGTGTAAAACAGAATGAAGACAACCATGCAGCGCTTCAACAAAATCTCATTGGCACCCAGAATGAGAAAACTCAGATGAGGCGAATGCGGGATGTAAATGAAGCGGATAATTCCAGATGGACAAACGAGAAGTTTGATGCAAGAGATAAAGGAAAACAACAGTATCAGGGAGATGGTGGTAAGAACAGGCAAAAGAAGGAAACTGTAAAAGATCAGGTTTTGCCAAAACAACACACCGGCTTTGATATGAAAATTTGAAAGGAAAAACAGATGGGTGTGATGGAGATAGTGCTTCTAGTGGTGGGGGCGGGTTTATTTATCGCCAGCTTTTTCCTATCCGACAAGGAACCGGAAAAGACGAAAGCCATACAGAAGCAAGCACTTGCAGAGATAAATCGGCTGGTGGATGAAAAAATGAATCAGGTTAGAGGGCACATAGACGATGTGGTGGATGAGGCGGTAGCCTATTCCATGGAGAAAACAGAGCGTTCCTTGGAAAGAATTACCAATGAAAAGATCATGGCAGTGAACGAATACTCAGATACCGTCCTATCTGAGATTCATCGCAATCATGAAGAGGCTATGTTTTTATACGACATGCTAAATGATAAGCATTCCAACTTGAAGGATACTATGTCCAAAGCCAGTCAGGCAGCGAAGGAGATTACGGATACCGCCAAAGAAGCAGAGGCTGTGGTAAATACGATGCATAGATTGTCCGGTAATGCAAATGAACTGTCCATTCCCAAGACATCGGAAGACTCAAGTATACCGACGGAAGAAGAACAGCCTAACAGTGAGAGCAAGCTGCAGCAGGAGAAGGAAGAAACAGAGTTTGACAACAAGAATGAAAGGGTATTGGAGCTTTACAAACAAGGAAAGAGCCTGGTGGCGATTGCCAAGGACTTAGAAATGGGAGTTGGCGAAGTAAAGTTGATTATAGACCTGTTTTCAAAGTCGTAATCTGATACTGATTCAGCTGTATAGGGCAGAATAGAGAGCATATTTATGAAATTGAAGTATTATATCAGAACCTTAGGATTAGGAATCTTTGTAACGGCATTATTGATGGGGTTTGCTACCACACCTAAGAGCAAAGAAGATGTTAACTTGGATGGCTCTTCGGAGGTGCTGTCCAATCAGGTGTTGTCAGAGGTTGCTTCTACAACTGAGGACAGCAGGGAAACGCAAGAGAATACGGAAGAAGTCAACGAAAACAAGGACCAGCCGGAGAGCGAACTGAAGAACGAAACTGGGAACGAATCGGAAAGCGAATCGGAAGAATCCAAGGACGAAACGATAAACGAAGCAGCGAACCAGCCGGAGAGCGAATCGGCGAGTGAGTCAGAGAATCAGCAAGAGAG
>CAMAHO010000044.1 GCA_945834545.1 uncultured Lachnospiraceae bacterium
GGTCCTGGGGACGGTAATTTCCGGCTTTTTTAGTGTCCCCGGTGGTCCTCCTGCGACTACACTGTCAAGAGAAAACAAGAAATCTCACCAAGGTTATCTATTCAATCGATTAGCGAAGAATGCTATGTTTTTCTTAATACTTTGTCTGTACCCAGAGAGCGTTCGACACGATGTCGAACGCAGTCGCCACTGAGCCAGGACGGCGAATTGGCGACGGTCTCGTGCGATAACGACTGCTGAAATCAAAGTATTTAGAAAAACAAGCATTTGTAGCGTGATTGAAAGATAACCCTGGTGAGATTCTCTGTTTTCGTTCGTATGCATTATTGCAGGAGGACCATCGGGGACACTAAAAAAACCGGAAATTACCGTCCCCAGACCCACCACCCCAGGCCCACCACCCAGGACCGACCAGGCCCATAGGATTAGCCGCAGGACCAGGGTTTAGTCGATAAGCTCATCAAATTCGCAATTGTCTAAATACTCATCAAAGGCTTCCTCCACCTTTTCGTATTCCTCGTCATCCTCTATATAGATGAGCTTAGGCTCCTCATTGGGATCCTCCATATTTTCTTCATAGCCGTAAAACCACACTTCACCATCCTCATTTTCGCCCTCCTCGTTTAACGGCAATAGAGCGATATAGTTTTTGCTTTCCACTTCGAGGATTGTGACAACGGCACAGCTTATATTTGTGCCATCCTCTAACTCAATATCAACGGTCATTTCTTCTTCTGCTTGCTCTTCGTATTTCGGCATAATAAATCCTTTCTTTTCTGAAAACCTACTTGTAGATTTCGAAAACATTTTTTATAATGTTCCTAGACTTAGGATTAAGTATAGCATTTTATCCCAAGAATTTGCAATGAAAGAATATAAAAGGATGGTTATCTTTTATGAACTCATTAAGGAGTCTATATGGAACCTATAGAAATGGTGATGTAGTTACCTTTGTCATGGAGGCAAAAACGACACAACCTCAGGTTTTACTATATGATGCACATTCGTTAAAGTTAAAGGAGCAGTTAGCTTTTCCGGAGGAAAATCGTATTGGAAGAGTGTATTATTTAGACTATAAGGTACAGGAGCAGGAGAAACTGGTGTATTGCTTCAGCGAAAACGGTGAAATCCTGCCGGACACAAGAGGGAAGGCCTTCCTAAAGGAAGGAGAGTATGGTACAAGCAAGGAAAAAGCAGATTTAAAGGCAAATTTACCTACTAAGCCGTATCATTGGGGAAATGTTTTAAGCCCGAAGATTTCTTACCAGGATTGTTTCATGTATTTGTTGCATGTTCGCGGCTTTACAATGGACGAATCTTCCAATGTACTGGAAAAAGGAACCTTTCTGGGAGTAACCAAGAAGCTATCCTACTTAAAAAAATGTGGTGTGACAAGCATCCTGTTTCAACCTATTTATGAATTCCTGGAGCTTGAAAAGCCGGATATTACAAATCCCTTGTCCCACGAGAAATTAAATTACTGGGGCTATAAAGAAGGGTATTATTTTGCACCCAAAAGCAACTATGCCTACACGGATGACCCGGTCACAGAATGTAAACAAATGATACATTCCATACATAAGATGGGAATGGAAGTGATTCTTCAAATGTATTATCCGGGAAACGTTAATGCGAATATCGTTCTTACAAGCTTATTGTTTTGGGCAGAGGAATACCGTGTAGACGGTTTTGTACTGATGGGAGAGAATCTCCCAAAGGAAAGTATTCAAAAGAATCCATTGTTAGCAGATAAGAAGCTGATTTTTGAGGATGCTTGTGAGAATTCTTATGGAAATACGGCTAGTTTTGATTATGATTACTATTTTTCTATGAGACGATTTTTGAAGGGGGACGGTTGGACCCTGCGTCACGCCTTGTTCAAACTTCAGGAAAAATATGAAAAGAAAAATACAATTCATTTTCTCAGTAATTTCCAAGGTTTTACGCTGGCGGATTTGGTAAGCTATGAAAACAAGCACAATGAAGCAAATGGCGAAAACAATCAGGATGGAATGAATAACAACGAATCCTGTAACTATGGTACAGAAGGACAGACTACAAAGAAGAAAATTGTTGAGCTTCGCTTAAAACAGGTGAAAAATGCTCTTTGTATTATGATGCTTGGAACAGGAACCCCCATGCTTTTTATGGGGGATGAATTGGGAAACACCCAACTTGGCAATAATAATCCTTATTGTCAGGATAATGAAATAACCTGGCTTAATTGGAAGAAAAACCGGTTTGGAAAGGAAATTTTTGATGCATTTCAAACGATTATGGAGCTTAGGAGCAGGTTTCCTATACTTCGTCCCGAGAAGCCTTTTCGCATGACAGATTATCTGGCCTGCGGCTATCCGGATCTTTCTTATCACGGTAGGGAGGCTTGGCGGCAGCCCCAAAATCCCCAGAAGGGAATCTGTGGCATTTTGTATTCCGGTCTGTATGGATCTGAGAATACAGATAAACAATCGGTATATCTTGCTATCAATCTAAGCGATGAAGATGCAGTTTTAGCACTGCCTAATTTGCCTGTGGGATGCGACTGGATTTTGGAATACTCTACGGAGAAAAAGGATTCGGCTTTCTTTCAACAGAAGGAGAAGGAAGATTGTATTTCTGTGCCGGCGAAAACCATACGAGTTTATGCCTCCGAAATCCGAAAAGTTTCCTGTAAAAACAAAAAATAGAGGAATAATTGGCATGAATGCATGGAACCATTTAAAAACAATCATGAAGCATAAGCGTTTGGTTAGAAAGCAATGCTTTCAAATAGGCCTGTACAAACAAGGACTATTGCATGATTTATCCAAGTTTTCACCTACTGAATTTTGGCAAGGGGTGAAGTACTATCAAGGCACTAGAAGCCCTAATAATGCGGAAAGAGAAGAGAAGGGGTATTCAGAGGCCTGGCTACATCACAAGGGCAGAAATAAACATCATTACGAGTACTGGATTGATTATTGCTGTCACGGCTCGTCAGGGACTATGTTGCCGGTACCCATGCCGGACCGATACATAGCAGAGATGATTATGGACCGTATCGCTGCAAGTAAGGTGTATAAGAAGGAGGACTACACAGACAGGTGTCCTCTGGATTATTATTATGAGGGTACGCATAGGGCTCCCTTGCATGAGTATACCAGGGAAAAACTGGTATTTTATCTGGAGCTATTAGCAAGTGAGGGCGAAAAGGCTTGCTTTGCACATATGAAAGAGCATTTGGTTCAAAAAAAGGATGAATAAGAAAAATGAAAAAGGATTTCCCTATGAATCCAAATGTGGTATAATAACAGCCAGATAGCAAGACTAGGAGGTTTCAATATGAGTAAATCGAAGTATGTTGCTTATGTTTCTACATATACACAGGTTGATAATTATGGTATCAAAATTTACGATATTGATTTGGAGAATGGAAGATTCATTCCTAAGGATCAGGTTGAAATATCAAACTCTTCCTATATCTGTACTTCTCACAACGGCAAATATCTGTATTCCATAACAGATATCGGTGTTGAGAGCTATAAGATCGAACCGGACGGTTCGCTTTCTATGATCAATGTATGTTCCGTTAATGGTATGAGAGGCTGTTACGTTTCGACTGACTATACGGATCAGTATATGTTTGTTGCCGGATATCATGATGGAAAGCTGACTATCTTAAAGCTAAGAGAAGATGGTGGTATTGGCTCTATTACAGACGAGATTTACCACAAAGGTTTAGGAAGCAGTATTGAACGTAATTTCAGACCCCACATTAATTGTGCACGTATGACGCATGATAACCGCTATCTGTTAGTTGCAGACCAGGGAATGGATCACGTAAATGCCTACGAATTTGATGCCAGAAATGGAAAAGTGTTTCTGGCAGACATCATCCGTTGTGATTTGGAGTCAGCACCCAGACACATAAAGATTTCCAAGAACGGAAAGTTCATTTATATTGTGCATGAATGGGAATGCTGCATTGACGTTTATTCCTATCAGGAAAAGAAGGGAAACCCTTATTTTGAAAAGATACAATCGGTTAAGACAGTTAAGACGCCGAAGGGAAGCAATAATGCAGCCAGTGCACTTAGCTTTTCTACTGATTATAAATATCTGTTGAGCTCCAATTCGGGAGATAACAGTGTTGTAATTTATGAGGCAGATCAGGAAAACGGTTTACTTACGCAGAAGATGTGTCTTCCTATCAGTGGGGAGTATCCCAAGGATGCAGATTTCTTTCCAAATAATAAGTTCCTGGTGTCCTTAAATCACGAAAGTAATACAATGACTTTCTTCAAAATCGACGTTGAGAAGGGAACCATGATTATGAATGGAGCACCAATCCATGTGGATGACCCGAACTGCATTATCTTTTATAAATTGCCTGAATAGCATATAAAGACAGCAGATTTCAAATTTATAAGTATGAAAAACCCGTACACAGATTCCGGTGTACGGGTTTTGTTGTTTTCGGTTATTTCTTATAGAACTCTTTTATGCGGTCCAAGCGGGCACTCATATTAAGCAGGAGTTCGTCCAAAATTGTAATAGCACACATGCATTCCATTACAACAGAGGCTCTGGAAACTACCACCGGATCGTGGCGACCCTTGATTTGTAGGGTAATGTTTTCGTGCGCGGTATTCATAGATTTTTGCTCTTTGAAGATAGAGGGTGTGGGCTTCACATATGCACGAATTAAAATATCGGAACCGTCGCTGATTCCACCAAGAATGCCGCCTGCATGATTTGTGGATTTTTTCACCACGCTTTCCTCATAATAGAAACTGTCATTATTCTCGCTGCCAAGCATGGTGGATACGTTATGACCTTCCCCAATCTCTACTGCTTTGACAGCACCGATGGACATAACTGCCTTGCTAAGATTAGCGTCCAGCTTTTCAAATACAGGATCGCCAAGTCCTACAGGTAAGCCCTTGATGATACATTCCATAGAACCTCCTACAGAATTGTAGTCAGCTTTGATTTTGGCTAAGTATTCGTTGGCTTTCGCATCTGCATCCGGATCCAGCATGGCAGAGGGCAACAGAATTCGATTCTCGTAGTTTGGTTCTGTCGGTTGAGAAAGGATTTCTCCAATAGAACGAGTATAAGCATAGACCTGTATTCCTAAGTGGGATAGTACCTTGCAGGCCACAGCTCCGGCAGCCACTCTGGCACTGGTCTCTCTCCCCGAGGAACGACCGCCACCGCGATAATCTCGGAAACCATATTTTTCATCATAGGTGTAGTCTGCGTGACCAGGGCGGTATACATCCTTTATATTGGAATAATCTCCGGAACGTTGAGACGTATTTCGTATGAGTAGGCTGATGGGAGTGCCTGTGGTTTTCCCTTCAAAAACACCTGATAAAATCTCCACCTTGTCCCCTTCCTGTCTGGGAGTGGAAAAAGCATTCCTGCCTGGACGCCTACGGTCCATATATTCATTAATATCATCCTCGCACAGAGGAACCTGGCTAGGACAACCGTCTATCACAACACCCAAAGCTTCCCCATGGGATTCGCCCCAGGTTGTGATTCGAAACAAAGTGCCAAAAGAAGAACCTGCCATAATAGATACCTCACATATATAGTTTCTTACTTATAATAATAAAACATTGCAAATTACGCAACTAAAATCAATTAACAGTAGAAGGAATTGAAAAAATCAAGTGCTTATGATATGATAGCCAAAGCTAGTGAACTTAAGAAAAAGGGTGCAATCTCCATGATATGGACTGCGGAAGAAAAAGCAAAAATCAAAATCATTAAAATAAGCAGGAAAAATATACTTTGCCGGTACCTTATGATACCGGTTCTTGTTATGGTTACCATTTTTTTTGCTTTTTATCATCTCATATTGAGAAATGTCAAGAAACTCTGCTTTGTCTTCGGTGTATGTTTCTTTAGTGTGATGTATTGTAGTTTCTCTTTTCCTATGTTTATACAGGACACATCAGAAATTGCAGATAGTGATGGGGAGGCTCGGATTTCTTTTGCCCCCGAGTATTCCGGTATGAGTTCTCTGGATAAAGAATCTATATATACAGAGGATGAAATTGCTATGGAAGAGGAGACCTTGATGGAGGAGGTTGACTATCTGGATTTCTATTTATTAGAGGATATATTGAACTATTCTGAGGAATCTGCAAAACCAAAGTCAGAGGTAAACCTGGACTATCAAAACATTACCTTTGATGCTTCTGATTGGAAATTGGTGTTGATTAATAAGCAAAATTCCATTCCGGAGGATTATGAGGTTTCCCTGGGAAGTATTAAAACTATGAAGGGGGAACGCCAGTGTGATAGCAGGATTATTGACGAACTTCTGGAAATGATTTCGGATGCCAAGAAAGACAATGTCACTCTGGCAATCTGTTCTCCATATAGAGATATGAAATATCAGGAGAAACTGTTTCAGCGTAAAATTGTAAGATATATGCAATCCGGCATGTCCTATCTGGATGCCTTCCAAAAAGCCAGCGAAACTGTGACGGTTCCAGGTGCCAGCGAGCATCAGATTGGTTTAGCACTGGATATCGTTTCCAATACCTATACCTCGCTGGATGAAGGTTTTGGCAAGACAGCGGCTGGTAAATGGCTGGAGGAAAACAGCTATCGCTATGGTTTTATTCTCCGATATCCCAAAGATAAGGAATATGTTACCGGTATCTCCTATGAGCCTTGGCATTATCGATATGTAGGGGTAGAAGCGGCTACCTATATCATGAAAAATCAGATTACACTGGAAGAATTCTGGGAGACACAAGTAGTGAAGAGTACTCCATAAACAATTTCATAATTTTAACTGCCATCACGAAACGAGAGAATAATAAGGAGCGTAAGAATGTATACATTACTAACCAAGGAAGGAAGAGCAAAAAGAGGACAGTTTGAAACCGTTCATGGAACAATACAGACACCTGTGTTTATGAATGTAGGAACTGTGGCTGCCATCAAGGGTGCTGTTTCTACAGAGGATTTAGAACAGATTGGAACCCAGGTGGAGTTATCCAATACGTATCATCTCCATGTAAGACCGGGAGATGAGGTGATTAAGAAGATGGGTGGTCTTCATAAATTTATGAACTGGCAAAAGCCCATACTCACGGATTCCGGCGGATTTCAAGTGTTTTCACTGGCTTCCTTGCGAAAGATTAAAGAAGAGGGAGTGACATTTCAATCCCATATTGATGGAAGAAAAATCTTTATGGGTCCGGAGCAAAGCATGCAGATACAGTCTAATCTAGGCTCTACCATTGCTATGGCTTTTGATGAATGCCCTAACAGCAAGGCGGACCGCTCTTATGTACAGGCCTCTGTGGAACGAACCACCAGATGGCTGGAGCGCTGCAAGGTGGAAATGAATCGCCTGAATCAATTAGAGGATACAGTGAATCCTCATCAACTTTTGTTTGGTATTAATCAGGGGGCTGTCTATGCAGATATTCGTATTGAACATGCAAAGAGAATTTCTGAGTTGGATTTACCAGGGTATGCGGTAGGTGGTCTGGCAGTAGGCGAGAGTCACGAGGAAATGTATTATATCTTGGACGAGGTGGTACCATATTTGCCGGAAAATAAACCCACCTATTTAATGGGCGTTGGTACACCTGCCAATATTCTGGAGGGCGTGGAGCGAGGTGTAGATTTCTTTGACTGCGTTTATCCCACCAGAAATGGTCGACATGGTCACATATACACCAACTACGGAAAGATTAACCTGTTTAACGCCAAATACGAATTAGACGGCAGACCTTTGGAGGAAGGCTGTAATTGTCCGGCTTGCAGACGATACTCCAGATCCTACATCAGGCATCTGTTAAAAGCAAAAGAGATGCTGGGTATGCGACTTTGCGTCCTGCATAACCTGTATTTTTACAACACCATGATGACAGAAATCAGAGATGCCTTAGATAAGCATGAATTTGCGGCTTATAAAAAACGAAAGCTGGATTCTATGATGAATGGGTGACACCTCCCCTTGATATAATTACAGAAAATACTTGCCACTTTGGACAGAATTGTGTATGATGTTTCTTAGGCTTTTCTATGAGCCGAATCTACTAAATAGTTTATTGAGAGGACAGATTATGGTATTACTTGAAGCAACCGGTACTGGTATGGGTGGACTTGTAGGGACAATCTTAATTTATGGTATCTTCCTTTTTGCCATGTGGTTTTTCCTGATCAGACCCCAGAGTAAAGAAAAGAAGAAAATGCAGGAGATGTTGTCTACCTTGGCACTTGGTGATTGTGTTTTGACAACATCCGGTTTTTATGGTGTGGTTATTGATATTTCAGACGATACCGTCATTGTGGAGTTTGGAAACAATAAGAACTGCCGTATTCCTATGGACAAGCAGGCGATCAGCCGAATTGAAAAACCGATTGAATAAAAGGATGGGGCAGTGCGAACCAAAGCATTGCCCCTTGTTTTTATAAAACACAGAGGGAGAGAAGAAGATGCAGCTAAATATTACCTGTATTCCCGGTGACGGCATCGGACCGGAAATCGTAAACGAAGCAAAGAAGGTTCTAAATAAGGTAGGTCAGGTGTATGGCCATACAATGAATTTCACTGATATTCTAATGGGAGGAGCCTCTATTGATGTCCACGGCGTTCCCCTCACAGAGGAGGCAGTGGCAACAGCAAAGGCAGCAGATGCGGTGCTGATGGGTTCTATCGGTGGAGATACCACCACCAGCCCTTGGTACAAGCTCCCTCCTAACAAGAGACCGGAGGCAGGCTTACTAGCCATTCGCAAGGCCTTAAATCTGTTTGCCAATCTACGTCCTGCAGTGCTTTACCATGAGCTTGCAGGAGCCTGCCCGTTGAAGGAAGAAATAAGCGATAAGGGCTTTGATATCATGATTATGAGAGAGCTTACCGGAGGCCTGTATTTTGGTGAGCGCAAGACAGAGGAAGTGAATGGCGTCCTGAAGGCAACAGATACATTGACCTATGATGAAAATGAGATTCGTCGCATTGCCATTAAAGGCTTTGATATCGCTATGAAGAGAAGGAAAAAGGTAACCAGTGTGGATAAGGCAAATGTTCTGGATTCCTCCAGACTTTGGAGAAAGGTCGTTGAGGAAGTGGCAAAGGACTATCCCGAGGTAACCTTAGAGCATATGCTGGTGGACAACTGTGCAATGCAGTTAGTCAAAGACCCCTCACAATTTGATGTGGTATTAACAGAGAATATGTTTGGTGACATTTTATCCGATGAGGCTAGTATGGTGACAGGGTCCATTGGCATGCTTGCAAGTGCCAGCTTGAACGACACAAAGTTTGGTTTGTACGAGCCAAGCCACGGTTCCGCACCGGATATTGCAGGGAAAAATATTGCAAATCCCATTGCCACTATATTAAGTGCAGCAATGATGCTTCGTTACAGCTTTGATTTGGATAAGGAAGCAGATGCCATTGAGAACGCCGTAAAACAGGTCCTGAAGGAAGGCTACAGAACCGGAGACATTATGTCTGAGGGCTGTACCAAGGTATTGTGTGACGAGATGGGAAATCTCTTGGCAGAGAGGATAAAGTAAGGAGGATACAGGAATGATGACAAGTGATAATGCAAGAGCCGGTATGCAGCAGGCACCAGCCAGAAGCTTATTTAATGCCTTAGGGTTTACTGAGGAAGAGATGAAGAAGCCCATGGTAGGTATCGTTAGCTCCTATAACGAGATTGTACCCGGCCATATGAATATTGACAAGATTGTGGATGCCGTTAAGCTAGGCGTTGCTGAGGCCGGCGGAGTTCCCGTGGTATTTCCTGCCATTGCTGTCTGTGACGGTATTGCCATGGGGCATATCGGAATGAAATATTCCCTGGTTACCAGAGATTTGATTGCAGATTCCACGGAATGTATGGCGATTGCTCATCAGTTTGATGCTCTTGTCATGGTGCCAAACTGTGATAAGAATGTGCCCGGCTTGCTTATGGCAGCCTGCAGATTGAATCTGCCCACCGTATTTGTTTCCGGTGGACCTATGCTGGCAGGTCACGTAAAGGGGAAGAAGAGAAGCCTGTCCTCCATGTTTGAGGCTGTAGGCTCCTATGCCGCAGGCACCATGACTGAGGAGGATGTATGTGAGTTTGAAAATAAGGTTTGTCCTACCTGTGGCTCCTGCTCCGGTATGTATACTGCAAACTCCATGAACTGCCTGACAGAGGCTCTTGGTATGGGACTTCGTGGAAACGGTACTATTCCGGCAGTGTACTCTGAGAGAATTAAGCTTGCAAAGCATGCAGGCATGGCGGTTATGGAAATGTTCCGCAGGAATATCAGGGCCAGAGATATTATCACTAAGGATGCTATCATGAATGCACTTACTGTTGATATGGCACTGGGTTGCTCCACAAACTCCATGCTTCATTTGCCGGCAATCGCCCATGAAATCGGCTTTGACTTCGATATCAGCTTTGCTAATCCTATCAGTGAGAAGACACCGAACCTTTGTCACCTGGCACCCGCAGGCCCTACCTATATGGAGGATTTAAACGAGGCAGGTGGTGTCTATGCAGTGATGAAGGAGCTGGCTGACATTGGCTTATTACATACAGACTGTATGACCGTAACAGGAAAGACAATCGGTGAAGCGATTAAGAATGCTGTGAATTTAAATCCTGAGGTCATTCGCACCGTAGATAACCCTTACTCCAAGACCGGTGGCTTGGCAGTTCTTAAGGGCAATCTGGCTCCTGACGGCTCTGTTGTAAAGCGTTCTGCTGTCGTAGAGGAGATGATGGTTCACGAAGGACCGGCTCGTGTCTTTGATTGTGAGGAGGATGCGATTGCAGCCATAAAGGGCGGAAAAATTGTTGCCGGTGATGTGGTTGTCATTCGTTACGAGGGACCTAAGGGTGGCCCGGGAATGAGAGAAATGCTAAACCCCACCTCAGCCATTGCAGGTATGGGCTTAGGCTCATCCGTAGCGCTCATTACCGATGGACGTTTCTCGGGCGCTTCCAGAGGTGCTTCAATTGGACATGTATCCCCGGAAGCAGCTGTAGGCGGACCCATCGCATTCGTAGAGGAAGGGGATATCATTAGCATCAATATTCCGGAGTTAAAGCTGGATATTAAGGTATCCGACGAAGAGATGGCAAAGCGCCGTGCCAATTGGCAGCCTAAGGAACCTAAGGTGACTACCGGTTACCTTGCTAGATATACAGAGATGGTTACCAGCGGAAACCGCGGAGCGATTCTGGAAATTAAGAAATAAGATGTGCCAGGGGGACGGTAAAATGTGGCTTTTTTATTGTCCCCAATGGTCCTAAAAGCTGGACCAAGGGGGACAATAAAAAAGCCACATTTTACCGTCCCCCTTGGCACACAGACAAACGGATGGAGGAAAGAGATGCTTCTTAATGGTTCTGAAATTGTAGTTGAATGTTTAAAGGAACAGGGAGTGGATACCGTCTTTGGTTATCCTGGAGGTACTATTTTAAATATTTATGATGCTTTATATAAGCACAGTGATGAGATTCGTCATATTTTAACATCCCATGAGCAAGGGGCTGCACACGCAGCTGACGGATATGCAAGAGCAACCGGAAAAGTTGGCGTCTGTATGGCAACTAGCGGACCGGGAGCCACGAACCTGGTAACCGGTATTGCTACAGCTTATATGGATTCTGTGCCCATGGTAGCCATTACTGCAAATGTAAATTTACCTTTGCTTGGAAAGGACACCTTCCAGGAGATTGATATTGCAGGTGTCACCATGCCAATCACAAAGCACGGGTTTATTGTAAAGAATGTAAATGACCTGGCGAATACCATCAGAAAGGCCTTTCAGATAGCTACCACAGGCAGACCCGGGCCGGTATTGGTGGATATTACGAAGGATGTAACGGCTGCAACCTGTGAGTACACACCGGTTGCACCGGAAAAGACGATTCCTGCAAAGTGCTTTACAGAACAAGATATAGAGAGCGTTTTAGAGCTGCTTATACAGTGCAAAAAACCGTATATCTATGTTGGTGGTGGAGCAGTTTTATCCGGGGCTTCGAAGGAAGTTGCGGAGTTTGCAGAGCGTATTGATGCACCTGTTTGCGATACTCTTATGGCAAAGGGTGTATTTAATGCCTATGATGAAAGATATACCGGCATGATTGGAATGCACGGCACCAAGACTTCCAATTTAGGCGTCAGCGAATGTGATTGCCTGATTGCCTTAGGTGCCAGATTCTCAGACCGTGTTACCGGTAATCCTAAGCGATTTGCTGAAAATGCAAAGATTATCCATATTGATATCGATGCAGCTGAGATCAACAAGAATATTCGAGTGGATGCTTCTATAGTAGGGGATTTAAAGGAGATATTACAGATTCTCAACAGTAAGCTGGAGAAGGCTGATCATGCAGATTGGATGCAGCATATTCAGGAGTTCAAGGAAAAATATCCTTTAAAGTACGATAAGGATATGTTGACCTGCCCTTATGTGATAGAAGAGATTGACAGGGTGACAAAGGGAGAAGCCATTATTACAACGGATGTGGGACAGCATCAGATGTGGGCTGCTCAGTATTATAAATATACCAGCCCCAGAACCTTCCTGTCCTCCGGCGGCTTGGGCACTATGGGATATGGCTTGGGAGCCTGCATCGGTGCACAGGTAGGGCAGCCGGATAAGATTTGCATCAACATCGCAGGAGACGGGTGCTTCCGTATGAATATGAATGAGTTGGCAACTGCCAGCCGATATAATATCCCTATCATTCAGGTTGTCATCAACAATCGTGTATTGGGTATGGTTCGTCAGTGGCAGACATTGTTTTACGGAAAGCGATATTCTCAGACCATACTAAACGACAAGGTTGATTTCTGTATGGTTGCAAAGGGACTTGGCTGCGAGGCTATCCGCGTAACGAAGAAGGAAGAGGTGGCAGAGGCCATTCGAAAGGCTATTGACCTGAAGGCACCGGTGCTCATTGAGTGTATGATTAATGAGGATGACAAGGTATTCCCTATGGTTCCCGCAGGAGCCCCCATTAGTGAAGTGTTTGACGGGGATGATATCTAAAAATATTAAATAAGATACCTACGGATTGCTTCGCAGTACCTGCTCCCGCAATCCTATCAAATATTCGCATATCGTGGGACTGTCGTCCCACTTTTATGCGAATATTTGGGCGGGTTCCAAGGTCTTATACCCACTCTTGAGCAAGCTCAAGTGGGTATAAGACTTTGGAACCCTGGTATCATAAAAAATATGTTGACTTACTTAAACGAAAATACTATTCTATTA
>CAMAHO010000045.1 GCA_945834545.1 uncultured Lachnospiraceae bacterium
CATCTTTCTGTAAACAGCAGTAACACCGGCACTATATTCAGCCTTTTTCATACGTCCTTCTATCTTAAAGGAATCAATACCGGACTCCATTAATTGGTCTAAAATACTTGCTGTTTCTTGGTCCTTCATACTTAATGGATAGAAATAGTCCGTTTCAACCCCAGTCTCGTCAATCACCTTTAAGGGAAGACGGCAAGGCTGAGCACAACGTCCTCGATTACCGCTTCTTCCACCTAATACACTACTGTAGAGACACTGCCCTGAATAACAATAACACATTGCCCCATGGATAAAGCATTCCAATTCTAAATTGGAATGATCCTTCAGATACTGTATTTCTCTTAAAGTCAATTCTCTCGACAAAACTACACGTGTAAACCCACATTGCTCTAAAAAATCCAGACTATATTGGTTTGTTAATGTCATTTGAGTGCTGGCATGACGTTCTAAATCCGGGAAATAGTGGGCTAAAACTCTAGCCACTCCTAAATCCTGAAGGATCACACCGTCAAGACCTGCATCATAAAACGGGGCTATAAAATCATATAATTCATCTATTTCAGTATCCTTTAGCAAGGTATTAACTGTTAAATATACCTTTACCTTCTTTAGATGGGCCAATTCAATACACTCAACTAACTGTTCTGTTGTGAAATTTTCGGCATAAGCTCTTGCACTGAACCTATCAGCACCCACATAGATTGCATCTGCCCCCGCGTTAATGGCTCCATAGAATGCCTGGATATTCCCGGCAGGGGATAATAATTCCGCTCTTTTCCGCTTCATATACTGTCTACGCACCTCATATTCAAGAAAGCTGCCCAAAAAGGACAGCCTTCTATATCGTCTTATTTCATATTGTTTTGTACTGCATTTTCTAACTTAATCTGGGCTGTTACCAGCTCATGCTTCAAATCATACAGTTCCTTTTCCTTTGACTTAAGGTCTTCTTCTAATTTATCAATTTGTTTTTTTGCCTTAAAATAATCGTCCGCAATATTAAGCTGTATTAAAATGGACTGTGTATCTGAATCCTGTCTCAAAAAGCTCTCTATCTTTGAGTATTCATTCAGTTTATTATTAAGATAAGAAGCAACTCTTTGCAAATATTCCTCATCCTCGTAACCGCACAGTGTAAATAATTTGCCACCAATTGCAACCTCAGTACTGTTCTTTGTATTCATGGGAAAACCTCTCTTATTCATTCAACCAAGCTCATTATATCTCACAGAAAATACTATGGCAAGTTAATTTATACTTGGATTATCAACCCCATATGTTTGTAGGCAAGGTCTGTTGCTACTCTTCCCCGTGGTGTTCGATTAATAAAACCATTTTTGATTAAATACGGCTCATAAACGTCCTCGATAGTACCAGCATCTTCGCCAATAGCAGCGGCCAGGGTATCCAACCCTACAGGACCTCCGCCAAACTTCTCTATCATCGTATTTAAGATATGTCTGTCTATATGATCTAAGCCTCTTTTATCCACATCCATTAAATCCAGAGCGGTAATAGCGACATCCTTTGTAATCTCCCCGTCATACATGACTTGGGCAAAGTCACGCACACGCTTTAAAATACGATTGGCAAGTCTTGGAGTTCCTCGACTTCGCTTTGCCATCTCCAAAGCGCCGTCAGCTGAAATTTTTACACCTAATACGCCGGCAGAATGTATTATGATTTGCTGTAGCTCGTCAAGCTCATAAAATTCCATATGATACATCATACCAAATCGGTCGCGCAAAGGAGCAGTCAATAAGCCTGCCCTTGTAGTAGCACCCACCAGAGTAAACTTAGGCAGTTCCAACCGAACTGACCTGGCACTGGAGCCTTTTCCGATCATAATATCGATGCAGTAATCCTCCATGGCCGGATATAATACTTCTTCTACCTGCCTGTTTAACCTATGAATCTCATCAACAAACAAGAGATCTCCCTCTTCCAGATTATTCAAAATAGCTGCCATTTCCCCGGGTTTTTCAATTGCAGGTCCACTTGTCACTTTAAGGTGCACGCCCATCTCATTGGCTATAATTCCCGCTAAGGTAGTTTTTCCTAATCCCGGAGGTCCATAAAATAAAACATGGTCTAGAGCATCTTGTCGTTGCTTAGCCGCTTCAATATAAACCTTCAGATTATCCTTTACCTTTCTCTGACCGATATAGTCATCCAAGGTCTGAGGTCGCAAGGAACCTTCTATCTTAATATCCTCTTCTTTTACGGTTGTTTCTATCATTCTTCCAGCCAAGGTAAATCTCCTACATTCTCTTTAATACCATCTTTAATAATGTACCTGAATCTATTGTATCAGCATTTTCTATACTTTCCAAGGCTTTCAAACACTGTGTCTTTGAATATCCTAGGGCAACCAGCGCATCTATCGTATCCTTTTTAGCTGAGGGTAGATTTGAAGTCTGATTCTCAGGGGACAAATCCGTATTTGGTAGCATAAGGTCGTTGGATTCACCGGATAGTTTCTCCCGAAGCTCTAAGATTAAGCGTTCTGCAGTTTTCGCTCCTATGCCTGGAAGCTTAGACAAGGTCTTCTTATCCTGTGAAATGATAGCATAACGGAAAGAGTCCACATCCATAGCTCCTAAAATCGCTTGTGCCGATTTGGGTCCTATGCCGTTTACAGAGATAATCTTCTTAAATAAAGCTAATTCCGAACGTGATAAAAAGCCATATAGCCAGATTGCATCTTCTCTGACGCTGGTATAGGTATATAGTGTAACCGGCTCTCCGGAAGGCGGTAGATTGGAAGCTGTCGTGGGAGAAATTTTGATATTCATCCCCACTCCATTCATATCTATTACAGCACAGTCCTCATCCAGATATTCAAAAATTCCACTTACAAAAGCTATCATCCATTCCTCCCAAAAAAGCCCACACTTGCTGCGGGCTTTTTTAATTCTCCCATTTCAGATTTGTATGCCTGCTATGGATTAGTATATAATTTATTTCTGATTGATGTAATTTACAAGCCCTTCCGCAGCAATAATTTTCTGCATAAACTCCGGAAATGCCTGACCTTGGAAGCTTTCTTTCGTTGTCAAGTCTGTAATAATACCGGTATCAAAATTAACTTCCACTTCATCCCCATTCTGAATTGCAATGGAGGCTTCCTTACATTCTATAATGGGTAAGCCTATGTTAATCGCATTTCTGTAAAAGATTCTTGCAAACGTCTCAGCAATTACACAGCTGACACCTGCAGCCTTAATTGCAATCGGTGCATGCTCTCTGGAGGAGCCACATCCAAAGTTTTTGGTTGCAACCATGATATCCCCTTTCTTTACCTTGGAAACGAAATCCTTATCGATATCCTCCATACAATGTAAGGCCAACTCTGTCGGGTCAGAGGAATTCAGATAACGAGCAGGAATGATTACATCTGTGTCTACATTATCTCCATATTTAAATACGGTTCCTTTTGCATTCTTCATGTTTTACATCTCCTTTTCATCCAAATCACAAGGGCAGGAAATCTTTCCTGTAACTGCACTTGCTGCTGCAACTGCCGGGCTGGCTAAATAAATTTCCGAGCTGATGTGGCCCATTCTGCCGACGAAATTTCGATTGGTGGTAGAAACACATCTCTCATTTTCAGCCAAGATGCCCATATAACCGCCCAAGCAAGGGCCACAGGTGGGTGTACTTACAACTGCTCCTGCTTCGATGAAGGTTCGTAGTAGTCCCAATTCCATGGCTTCTAAGTAAATCGCCTGGGTGGCAGGAATAACAATACATCTCATGCCCTTCTTGACATGTCTTCCCTTCAAAACCTCAGCAGCAATCTTTAAATCATCCAGTCTGCCGTTTGTACAAGATCCTATTACAACCTGATCAACGGCAATGGGCTCCATCTTATGTATTTCGTCAATCGTATGTGTATTCTCAGGCAAATGTGGGAAGGAAACGGTAGGACGAAGCTCGCTTAGGTCAATGGTATACTCCTCATCATAAACAGCGTCATCATCTGCTTCGTATATGGTGTATTCTCTTGTAGTGTGTTCCTTTAAGTAGGCAATGGTTTTTTCATCTACCGGGAAAATACCATTTTTTCCACCTGCTTCTATGGCCATATTAGCGATAGTAAATCTGTCATCCATAGAGAGATTTGCAATACCAGGGCCAACAAACTCCACGGATTTGTAAAGTGCACCATCTACACCAATCATACCAATAATATGTAAAATCACATCCTTACCGCTTACCCATTTAGAAGGCTTTCCGATAATATTGAATTTTATGGCAGAAGGCACCTTAAACCATGCTTTACCGGTTGCCATGCCGGCTGCCATATCAGTACTTCCCACGCCGGTGGAAAAAGCACCCAGTGCACCATAGGTACAGGTATGAGAGTCTGCGCCAATGATTACATCTCCCGGAACAGTTAACCCTTTTTCCGGTAATAATGCGTGCTCTATGCCCATCTCACCAACCTCAAAATAGTTGGTAATCTGGTTCTTTATGGCAAACTCTCTAACACATTTACAGTGCTCCGCAGACTTAATATCCTTGTTTGGAACAAAATGATCCGGCACAAGAGCAATCTTGTCCTTATGAAATACACCGTTTACATTCATCTTAGACATTTCTTTTATTGCAACCGGGCTGGTAATATCATTTCCCAAAACCAGATCCAAATCGGCTTCGATTAACTGACCAGCGCAAACACTATCCAGGCCTGCTGCATGGGCCAGAATTTTCTGTGTCATTGTCATTCCCATGATGGAATCCTCCTAATGAAATATTGTAGTGCAATACATTTTCTTTGCACAAATCCAAGTATAACATAAATTTCATGCAAAAAAAATAGCCAGATTTAATCTAAATCTGCCTTTTGCTTTCCTGCTATAACGAATTTATGTGCCTTCCACGGTTTTATATATTTATTGCAGACGCGCTTTCGCTCTAATCGCACCGTAGCGGTACGTAAGCGAGCAAAATACGCTCGCCAAATACCGACGGTGCTACAAGGTCTGCATATTAATATATAAAACCATTGCTGGCACATAATTCCAAAATAGGCTTATTTTATTAGATATTTTCCAATCATTTCAAATATTTTGTCACCGTAAATATATCCTGCTCCGATAAATGCGGTATTCCAGATTAGAATCCCCAAAACAGAGGCAATACAGAATTTCAAGAAATTCAGCTTTAGAAATCCGGCAGGTATGGATATGATTGTTCTGAAAACCGGAATTAATTTTGCTAAAAAAATGCCAAAATAGCCCTTTTCTCGAATCCAATTCACATAGCCTTCAAACTTTTCCTGATGTTTATGGGATTTTTTTGAATAATAATGGAAAAAGGCTTTACCAAAGAAAACGCCGATTCCATACAGTACGATACTACCGAGCATAGCTGCTACGGCAGAAAGAAACAGTACCCACAAAAAGTGAATACGCCCTTGCCTTGCCATTATGCCGGCCAGAGGCATAATAATCCCTGCCGGAAAGCCTGGTAGATTCAGATACTCTAAAAAAACGACCACAAAAATTGCGATTGACCCATATTTTGAAAAATAGTCTGTCAAGACCTCCAATGTCATTATTTAACATCCCCATAGTTCTTTTACAGAAGATAAATCCCAGCCCTTTCAGGCTGGGATTCTAACCTTCCTTAGTTGTTGATTAACTTATCTTCCTCATTGTTCCAGCTGTAAAGCTTTCTGATTTCCTCGCCAACCTTCTCTGAAGGATGCTCGCTGGCAAGCTTTCTCATAGCCTTGAAATGAACCTGCTTACCTGCATCAGACATATCCAAGAGGAAATCCTTTGCGAATGTACCATCCTGAATATCGGAAAGAACCTTCTTCATTGCCTTCTTGGTTTCCTCGGTAACAATCTTAGGTCCGGTAATATAGTCACCATATTCAGCAGTATTAGAAATGGAATATCTCATTCCGGCAAAACCTGACTGATAAATCAAGTCTACGATAAGCTTCATCTCATGGATACACTCAAAGTAAGCATTTCTCTCATCATAGCCTGCTTCTACCAAGGTTTCAAAGCCTGCCTGCATAAGAGCACATACACCACCACAAAGAACAGCCTGCTCACCAAAGAGGTCAGTTTCTGTCTCGGTTCTGAAGGTAGTCTCCAGCACGCCCGCTCTGGCTCCACCGATACCAAGTGCATAAGCAAGTGCTAAATCCTGAGCCTTTCCGGTTGCATCCTGCTCTACAGCAATTAAACAAGGAACACCCTTGCCTGCCTGATATTCGCTTCTTACAGTATGGCCGGGTCCCTTAGGTGCGATCATGGTAACATCTACATCTGCAGGAGGAACAATACATCCAAAGTGAATATTGAAACCGTGTGCAAACATTAACATATTACCAGCTTCCAAATTCGGTTCAATGTCATTTTTGTAGAGGGCAGCCTGCTTCTCATCATTGATCAAAATCATAATGATGTCTGCCTTCTTAGCAGCTTCTGCTGCAGTATAAACTTCAAAGCCCTGCTTTACAGCCTTATCCCAGGATTTGGAGCCTTTATATAATCCAATGATTACATGGCATCCGGAATCCTTTAAATTTAATGCATGTGCATGACCTTGGCTACCATAACCTATAATTGCTATTGTTTTTCCTTCTAATAAAGAAAGATTACAATCTTCCTGGTAAAAAATCTTAGCCATTCTTTCTTCCTCCGTTTATTTAGCTTATATAACTGATAGGGTAATCCCTAGAGCTAACTATGTAATTATAAAATGGTTACATTCTTTGTTCCTCTGCCCAGTCCGGCAATTCCGGTTCTGGCAAGCTCAAGAATCTCAAAACCACACAATAGATTCAAGAAAGCATCTATTTTACTCTGATTCCCGGTGAGCTCAATAATTAAGCTGTCAGCAGAAACATCAATGATTTTTGCCCTGAAAATACCTGCTGTCTCAACAATGCTCTGTCTCTGGGTCAAATCAGCTTTCACCTTAATCAGAGCCAATTCGCGATAGACACTTTCATCAGGCTTTAATTCCTTTACATCTCTTACATCCACAAGCTTTGCAACCTGCTTTTCAATTTGTTCCAATATCTCATCATCACCACTGGCTACAATCGTAATTCTACTGTATCTGGGGTCAGCTGTAACGCCTGCCGTAATACTCTCAATATTGTAGCCTCTGCGGGAAAACAAGCCTGAAATTCGGCTTAATACACCTGAGGTATTATCCGCCAACAATTGATAAACTCTTCTTTGCATTGTAAAAACCTTTCTAAAATCTCTAATATCATACTATAACAATTCCTTTTGAAACTGTCAAGGGTTGCTATTGGTTTGATTGCTTATCGTCATTTTCGATACATTTGGACAAGGCTAAGGTACCGGTTCGCGCCACCTCAACGATGCTGACTGTTTTTAACATATCCAGCATAAGCCTGATACGCTCCGGAGAATCGCAAATCTGAATCATCATAAAATGCTTTGACATATCCACAATATCAGCCTTCATGATATCACACAGTTCCATGATATCCCTTCGGTTGGTTTTATTGTATTTCACCTTAATCAGCATAAGCTCTCTGGAAATACATTGTATCTCATCATAGGTTTTCACCTTGATAACATCCAACTTCTTATTCAACTGTTTTTCAATCTGTTCAATCGTCCTCTGATCTCCGGAGCTGACAATTGTCATACAAGAAACCTGACTATCATCAGTTTCGCCCACTGCAAGACTGTCAATATTATAACAGCGTCTGGAAAACAAGCCAGCCACCTTACACAAGACTCCGGAGCGATTTTCCACCAAAACCGAATAGATTCTTTTCTTCATCATTCTTTCCCTTCTATTTAACTAAGTCGTATGGATCTATATTGCATTCCAAAAGAACGGATTCTTCATCCTCCAGGAAAGCTTTGATGACTTGATCAGCTTGTTCCATGGTATCTAATCTCAAATAATCCATATCATAAGCAGATACCAGTTTTTCCAAATCAGGACTTCCGGTTAAATCAACAACAGAATAGTGATCCTCATAGGTGTAATGCTGGTACTCTCTCACCATACCCAGATAATTGTTTTTTAACACGATAATCTTTGCCTGTACACCGTGTTGTCGCATAGTTGCCAATTCCATCATAGACATTTGGAACGAACCATCCCCACAAACAGCAATGACTTGCCTGGAAGGTGCTGCGATTTTCGCCCCCATTGCAGCCGGTATGGAATATCCCATTGTTCCCATACCACCGGAGGTCAGGAATCTTCCATTTTTCACAATATGATAGGCACAGGACCAAATCTGGTTTTGTCCCACATCGGCAACATAGATACCATCCTCCTCCATTGCCTCAGACAGCTTCTCTATAAAAGCTGCCGGATCTACAAAATTGGGATTCGAATTTCGTTTAACAGCCAGCTCCTCCTTGTACTGATTCAGCTCCTGAATCCATTCTGAATAATCTGCCACAAAATCTTCTTGCAGGAAATCTGTCAAAATATGGCGTGCATCGCCCACCAACGGAATGGTTGGTCCTGCCATTTTTCCAATTTCTGCAGGATCCACATCAATATGCACAAGAACCTTATTCTTCATGATAAGCCCCGGCTGACTTACTGCCCGGTCCGAAACACTGGCTCCTACCATAATCAACAAATCTGACTCATTCATAGCCTTATTTGCATATGGCTTACCATTATTCCCTACCATACCATAATACATTGGATGTTTTGTTGGCATAGCACCCAGTCCCATCATGGTAGAAACAATAGGAATGCTATGCTTTTCTGCAAAGGTCTTTAATTCTGTACAAGCCTGGCTTAATATGACGCCACCTCCGGCGCAAATAATAGGCTTATGGGCTTTCTCCAGCTCTTTGATTACTTTCTTAATCTGAACCGTATTTCCTTTTACAGTCGGCTTATAGGTGCGCATATTGATTTCGGAAGGATATTCAAAATCCTCCAGCTTTGCATTCTGGATATCAATCGGGACATCAATCAGTACCGGCCCTTTTCTGCCGGTATTTGCAATATGAAAGGCTTCCTTCATAATCCTAGGTATGTCCTTTGGGTTCTTAACCAGATAACTATACTTTACAAAGCTCTCCACCGCGCCTGTAATATCCGCTTCCTGAAACACGTCGCATCCAAGCTGCTCTGTTTTCACCTGACCGGTAATACATACTAACGGTATACTGTCAGCAAAAGCTGTTGCTATTCCCGTAATGACATTTGTAGCGCCCGGCCCTGAGGTAACAGCTACGACTCCGGGTTTGTTTGTGATTCTCGCCAATCCGCTTGCGGCGTGAGCAGCATTTTGCTCTGTACGCACCAGTATCGTTCTTATATTTGAATTCAGAATGCTATTATAAAAAGGACAGATTGCTACTCCGGGATACCCAAAGACAACCGAAACCTCCTCTGCCTCCAAGCATTTTATGATTGCATCAGCTCCGTTCATGTTCTTCCTCCAACCAAAATCTTCCCTTAATCTTAACATAGGTTCCATCTATCGTAAAGTGTCGTTTTTAATCAAATACAGCTTTAAAAGCATAACCTTCGTTGCTAATTCCTTCAATCTATGCTAAAGTAAATATGCTAAGGAAAGGAATATATTATGAAAAGACTACTGATTTGCTTACTTACCCTTACTCTGTTATATTTCTGCGGTTGCAAAGAGGAAGAAGAAACAAAGCCAAGCATCGATACCACTTTTGAAACGGAAATGAACGAGATTTGCGAGACTATTGCTAAGCTTGATGAAGAAATGAATTCTATACAGCCAGGTACAGAACAAGCCTGCAGTGACATGCTGAATCAATTAAATACTATGGAAGACGCCTTTGAACAATTTGCATCCTTACATTACCCGGAAGATTTTTCTTACTTGAAACAGTATGCTGATGAAGCGCATGATTATATGACGGAAGCTGTAAGCGTGTATAGAGAGATCTATTCCCAAACAGAGTACGATTCCGAAAAGGACGAATATGCGATAGAAAATTACAGACGTGCCTTTAAACGAATGCAGGCCATTCTCGCAGTCCTTCGAGGTGAAGATCCAAACAAATAGATAAGAGGCAAGTGGGGACTATCCTCACTTGCCTCTTTTGTAGATTATTTTAAAATTCTGATGCCGCCAATGATAGGCAGTTCCTTATCTACATCATTCAACGCATTAATGATGCCCATAATAACCAGAATCAACGGAACAAGATTCAAAACCTCTAACAGCTTAAAAATAAAGCCGATTAACGGAATAGCGCCAAGTACTCCGATTACAATTCCCAGAACAGCGTTAAACAGGATTGTAAATATGCCAAGTACAAGTGCCTGATTCATATGAAATTTCGCTTCTTCCTTTTTCCCAAGAATATAAGCTACAATCCAACCGATGATTGTCAAATAAGAAATAACACCTGTTATTCTTTTGTCCATCTTTCCTCTCCTTTTCTTATGTAAGTTGTATACCCTGCATTATACTCTCCTCTATTTTAAATTGCAACTACCATATCGGTATCAGATGGGAATTGTAGCCGTATACAAAGTTATATCACACCAAAGAATAAATCTGCAAAAAATAGGAAAAACTATAGTTGAGAATAGGAACCTTGGGATTCTCAATCAAGCTATAGAAAAGAGGTTTATTATGGGAAGTAAAATTCTGGATTGCACAGCATTAACAATTACCATTATCGGTGCTGTAAACTGGGGATTGATTGGTCTGTTCAAGTTTGATTTGGTAGCATTTTTATTTGGAGATATGACACTTTTATCCCGAATTGTTTACACACTGGTTGGCCTCTGTGGTTTATATATGATTCGCTATTATATGTATCTCACAGACGAAAAAGAAGCCTAAAAGGCTTCTTTTTCTATTTGCTTTCCGTCAGCCCATACCCTTTCCAGGTCATATAGGAAACGGTTTTCTTTATCAAAAACATGAACAATCAAATCACCAAAGTCCATCAGAACCCAGTTTGCAGTTTCATACCCTTCCTTCTGTTTCAGTTCACATCCTGCTTTATATAAGACTTCCTCCACATTATCGCACAAAGCTTGTATCTGACTCTTGTTGCTGCCTCCTGCAATTATGAAATAATCAGCTATGGTGCTAATCTCACTGATATCAATTATTCGTATATCTTCGGCCTTTTTATCTTCTAAGGCATGTATTACCAGTTTCACTAATTTCTTCAATTACTTTTCCTCCGTCTTTTTTCTTTTCCTAAACTCTGATAAAAATGATAGGTTTGTTCTGTGGTTCTATCAATCTTTTTATCCGATTTTTTCAAGTAAGAAAGTGTTTCCCTTAGTATTATGCATAATGCTTCATCTATATCCAGGAAAGCAATTCTTCTGATTTCATCCAGATGCACAGCTGTCTTTCTCTGGGGTTCAATATAGTCAGCAATGAATACAATCTTTTCCAACAAACTCATATCTGGTCTTCCGGTAGTGTGATATCGAATTGCATTTAGTATATTTTCATCCTTAACCCCATATTTCTCACGTGCAAGAAACGCTCCCAGTTTTCCGTGCAACAAATAGGGACTTTGCCTCTCAGAATCAGATATATCAATACTGTGTTTTTCACACATAGATACGATCTTTGTATCCGTCAAGCATTTCGCACAATCATGTAAAATTCCGGCGACCTGTGCATTTTCTATTATTTCGCCATATCTCATTGCCAGCGCAGCTGCTGTGTAGGAAACTCCAAGGGTATGCTGAAAGCGTTTTTTGTCCTGGCATTTCTTCATGTCTTTCATCAGTTTTTTGATGTCATATTCACTCATGGCAATACAACCTTTCGTCACATAGTAATGCTGCAACACTTTGCGGTACCAGCCCACTAATATCCTGTTTCTTTTTACACAATACGCGCACTATGGAAGAAGATATATTGGGCAAATTACATTCTAAAAGTTTCATATTCCCTCCATATTTCCCCGAAAGATATTGTAGCTTTTGTTCTTCTTCAATAGAATTGCAGCCTGCTCTATGAAGAAAGCACAACTGCAAATTCTTAAGCAAAAAACCGCTTTGATACCAGTTCTCTATGGTGTTTAAGCAATCCGAGCCATAGAGAAACGTAAAACTATCCTTTGGATAAAGCTTCGTAAGCTCCCTATAAGTGTCATAGGTGTAGCTGATGCCTCCCCTGTCAAGTTCTATGGTGGATAGTTTCATTTGGCTATCAGCAACCTCCTGCAAAGCAGCCTCGATTAGTCTCTTTCGAAGTTCTCCGGACAAATATCCGCTGCCCTTTTTCATACCGCTTTCAGATACCGGCACAAACCATATCTCCTCTAAATCAAGAGCTCTCAAGGCTTGCTTTGCCGCTTCCAAATGGCCATTATGCACCGGATTAAAGGAACCACCAAACACACCGATTTTCATACATTTTCACCCTTATATTAATCTGGCAAAACGATCTTCGGATTGTCCTTATCCGGTTTATAAAGAATAAACTTCTTGCCAATCACCTTTACCAACTGGGAATGCGTTCTTTCAGCAACTATCTGCGCAATCTCTCTTGGATCATCAAAGCAGTTTTTTAGAACCGCTACTTTAATCAATTCTTTATTGTTAAAGGTTTCTAAAATAGCCTCTGTTACCTCCGGTGTCAAGCTGCTTTTTCCAATTTGGAAAATAGGACTTAGGTTGCTGGCTAAGCTAATTAAATATGCTCTTTGTTTACTTGTCATCTTTTCTCTCCAAATACATCATTTTTACTTACTCCCATTTTGGATTTTTGTGCCTGCTACGATTTGTGTGTTTATATGCAGACCTTGTAGCACCGTCGGTACTTAGCGAGCGTACTTAGCTCGCTTATGTACCGTTACGGTGCGGTTAGAGCGAAAGCGCGTCTGAATATAAACACACAAATCGTAGCAGGCACAAAAATCCGGAACGGGAGTTTACTTATAATAGTCAAAGGAAAGTCCGTACATTCTCACGGTGTCCCCCTCGGAAATTCCAAGTTTCTCCAAATCTTCCAGAATACCGTTCTCTTTTAAGAAATTTTGGAAGAAGGAAAAGCCTTTTTCACTTTCCAAATTGGTATAACCCAGCATCTTTTCGATTCTTGGACCTTCTACCACATATTCATCGTTTTCAGCGTCATAATATGCCTCATAAGGTTCATCATACAAAACCTTCTGCTCCGGGAAGTATTCCTGTTCAAATATAACGGTCTCATCTCCGGCCTCCTTTACCAGTTCATTTACATAGTAAAGAAGTTCCTTTACGCCTTTTTTACTTACTGCACTGATTGGAAACACC
>CAMAHO010000046.1 GCA_945834545.1 uncultured Lachnospiraceae bacterium
AATTTGGTAAATGACAGGTTCTCTTGAATACAGGCAGCAGCTTTTGCATCATTTTCAATGAAATAGGACTTTCTTGCTCCACGACTCAAAGCTTCAATGCCGATTCCGCCACTTCCGCTAAAAACATCCACAAAGACACAACCGGGAATTTGTGTTTGCAACATATTGAACAAAGTCTCTTTTATTCGATCCTGGGTAGGTCTGGTATCGTAGCCCGCCGGTGCCTTAAGCGGCATACTTCTGGCACTTCCTGCTATTACTCGCATCATTCACTCCTCACTTAAACTCTGATTTTTGTTCCTTTGGTATCGCGCTTGCCAATCTTGATTGTATTAAGTACAATGGTTTTCCCTTTGTAATCAATACTGCTATCGATTGTATTGCGCGTATAGTATACAGCGCTTAGCCTATCCTTTGCGGTAAGCTTCATTGCCCTCACACCTACTGCACCTTTTTTCTTTTCAGGAATCTCTTCAATTGGTATACGTAAGAAAAAGCCTTCCTCGGAAACAAAAACAATATTTCTCTGTTCACGTAACGCAATTACACTAATAAGACGATCTCCCTCATTGAGTTTTGTGGCAGCAATGCTTCTCTTGGTGACATCAAATTCACCACCATCCACTATTTTGACCATAGCCTGAGCTGTGACAAAGATAACAGGACACAGATTCAAATCGGATTGTGTGGCTACATATACGATAGACTCGTTTTGCGAATTAAAATTACTGATATTGTCAATCGGCGTACCCTTATCTCGGAATTTGCCGTTTGGAACATCCATCACCTTCACAGTGTGCATGGACCCTGTATCTGTAAACAATACAAGCTTGCCTGTGTTCTTACATGCCACAATGTATTTATTCTCATTGTCAGCTGCTTCCTTATTTCTCTCATAAACAGACAAATCCACAGTCTTACAATAACCAAAACGATCCATTAGGAATACGACTTGTGTCTCTTCTATCTCCTTTTCTTTAAATACAGCTTCTTTTCCGTTTTCTATAACGGTTCTCCTCTTTCTGCCGTATTCTTTTTTGAAGGCATCAAGCTCTGATAAAATCACCTCAGTCATAGAGGATTTGTTCTCCAGGATGTCCTCATAACGATAAATATTCGTCATGGTTTCCTCATGTTCTTTGATCAGAGCTTCAATTTCCAAACCAATTAATTTATACAGTCTCATTTCCAGAATGGCATTCGCCTGCTTTTCTGAAAAACATAACTGTGCGGCCATAATCTTAGATTCCTTTGACTTGAAACGAATACCGTCAGTCTTTCCTTCTACAAGACAGGACTTTGCCATAGTTCTATCTTTGGAACCACGCAGAATCTCAATGATTAAATCGATGACATTGCAAGCCTTGATAAGACCTTCTTGAATTTCCTTTTTGTCTAATTCCTTGGCAAGCAGATTGGTATATTTTCTGGTATGAATCTCATATTGAAACTCAGAGTTAAGTCTTAGTATCTCCTTGAGCCCCATGGTCTCCGGTCTTCCGTTTGAAATGGCCAGCATATTGACACCAAAGGTATCCTCTAATCTTGTCTTTTTATAGAGCATATTGACAAAATTTTCAGGGTCTGCATCCTTCTTTAACTCAATGACAATGCGAATACCCTCTTTAGAGGACTGATTTGAGATATCAATAATATCCTGTGTCTTTTTGGATTCAAACAATGCAGCCACATCTAATAAAAATTTCGAAATATTGGCGCCAATCATAGTATATGGAATCTCAGTTATGACAACATTTGTCTTTCCGCCCTTTTGTTTTTCAAACTCAACTTTACCGCGCAGTTTGATTTTGCCTACGCCGGTCTCATAGATATCCAGTAATTCGTCTTTGTTAATCACGATACCGCCGGTAGGAAAATCCGGTCCTTTTAAAAACTGCATAAGCTCTGAGGTGGTAATATCAGGGTTTAATAAATATGCCTTCTCGGCATCAATCACTTCCCCCAGATTATGAGGAGGAATGCTTGTAACCATGCCGACAGCAATACCCTCAGAGCCGTTAATCAGCAGATTAGGTACCTTTACTGGCAATACAGTGGGCTCCTTACCTGTTTCATCATAGCTAGGGATAAAGTCTACTACATCCTTATCCAAATCCGATAAGAACGCTTCCTGGGTAATTTTTTGTAAACGTGCCTCCGTATATCGCATAGCAGCGGCTCCGTCACCCTCAATATTGCCAAAGTTACCGTGGCCATCCACAAGAGGCAGTCCTTTCTTAAACTCCTGGCTCATAACAACCAGAGCGTCGTAAATTGAGGAATCGCCGTGAGGATGGTATTTACCCATGGTATCGCCTACAATACGTGCGCTCTTAAGAAAAGGCTTATCATACCGTACGCCCAGTTCAAACATATCATATAGGGTACGCCGTTGAACCGGTTTTAAGCCATCTCTTACATCTGGCAGGGCACGTGCTACGATAACGCTCATGGCATAGTCAATAAAGGACTTTTGCATCTCTTCAGAATATTCTGTTTTTATCACACGATCATTGTTCATACAAAACCTCAACTATACATCCAGTGCAGCGTCTGTGGCGTGCTCATAGATAAATGCTTTTCTGGGTGGGACATCTGTTCCCATAAGTAATTCTGTCATTTCATTTGCAAGCTTGGCATCTTCAATCTCTACCTGTTTCATATAACGGGTTTCAGGATTCAAGGTTGTTTCCCACAATTGATCTGCATCCATTTCTCCTAAACCCTTATAGCGTTGCAAGGTAAAGGGTCCTTTATGCGTCTTGCGATACTTTTCCAAAGCCTTGTCATCAAAGAGATACTCACCTTCTCCTTTTGAAGGAATCGCCTTATATAAGGGCGGCATAGCGATATAGACATGTCCTTCAAAGATGAGCTCCGGCATAAACCGATAAAACAAGGTCAACAGCAATGTGGAAATATGGGCTCCATCCACATCCGCATCGGCCATGATGATAATCTTGTCATATCGTAGCTTGGAAATATCAAAATCATTACCATAGCCCTCTGAAAATCCACAGCCAAAGGCGTTAATCATAGTTTTTATCTCTGCATTTGCCAAGATTTTATCCATGCTGGCTTTTTCTACATTAAGTATTTTACCACGAATTGGCAAAATAGCCTGATACATTCGGTTTCTGGCTGTTTTTGCACTTCCTCCTGCAGAATCTCCCTCTACAATAAAGATTTCACATTTGGATGGGTCTTTTGACTCGCAATTTGCAAGTTTTCCGTTAGAGTCGAAGGAAAACTTCTGCTTTGTCAACATATTGGTTTTCGCTTTTTCTTCTGTTTTTCGAATCTTGGCAGCTTTTTCAGCGCAACCAATTACATTTTTCAGGACTTCCAGATTACGATCAAAAAAACGTACCACTTCATCGTTAGTCACTTTGGAAACAACTTTGGTGGCATCCTGATTATCCAGCTTTGTTTTTGTCTGTCCCTCAAATCTTGGATCCGGGTGCTTGATCGATACCACCGCTGTCATACCGTTACGGACATCAGCTCCCGTGAAGTTCACATCCTTTTCTTTCAGAATGTTTAACTCTCTGGCATAATTGTTTATGATATTCGTAAACATAGTTTTGAAGCCAGTGATATGGGTACCACCTTCGGAATTGTAGATATTATTACAAAATCCAAGAACTGTTTCATGAAACTCGTTCACATATTGAAAAGCAACTTCTACAGAAATCCCTTCGCTTTCCCCTGTAAAATAGACAACATCGTGAATGATTTCCTTGGACTTATTCATATCCTTAATGAAACCAACAATGCCATCCGGTTCGTGAAATGTGATTTCCTCAGGCGAGTCTTTGCGCAAATCAGTGAACTGAATGGTTAAACCGGGATTCAGGTAAGCCGTCTCGTGCAGTCGACTTTTTACCTCATCTTCTTTGAATCGGGTTTTGTCAAAAATGGTATTGTCCGGCAAAAATGAGATACAGGTTCCTGTTTCCTTGGTTTTCCCAAGCACAGGCAAAAGGCCGTCCACCAGCTCTGTTGTAGGAATTCCTCTTTCATAGCTATCTGCATAGATATATCCACCGGTTTTAACTTGTACCGTCAATTGTTCACTGAGGGCATTCACAACGGAGGAACCCACTCCATGAAGACCACCACTTGTCTTATATGCAGTGTTGTCGAATTTACCGCCGGCATGCAAGGTGGTAAACACCAATCGTTCAGCGCTAATGCCCTTTTCATGCATCCCCACAGGGATACCACGTCCATTATCCTCAATAGTAGCTCGGCCGTCCGCTTCCAGTGTCACCTTTATGGTGCTACAGTAGCCAGCCAAGTGTTCATCCACTGCATTATCCACAATTTCATAGATCAAATGATTCAGACCTTTGGTCGTAACACTGCCAATGTACATACCGGGTCTTTTTCGAACTGCCTCCAGACCCTCTAAAACCATAATGCTGGAAGCATTATATTCGTTTTCACGTATCATTCTTCTTTCTCCGTTCCATCGCCTTGGTAACTGGTATTAGGTAGCTATTTTATATACTTTGTACAGGCCAAAGCCAAAGCCCCGGGGCCGATATGGCAGGCAACACTTAAGGATAAGGGGTCAATATGTATTTCAAAACCAGGAAATACAGCCTCTACCTCTTTTTTGAATTCCAAAGCAGCCTCTTTGTTATAGGTATATGCAATCTGAAGGCGCACAGCCGGCTTTTCGCCAAAGCCTCCAAATCGATTTTCGATATCTGCTTTGATGGCATTTAGCATGACAGACTTCCCCTGCTGATGGGTTCTTGCCTTAGCGAAAGCATCCAGCTTTTCGCCCTGAATCTGTAACACCGGCTTGATTTTAAGAAGGGTTCCAATAGCAGCTGCAGCAGGAGTGATTCGCCCACCCTTTTTGAGATAATATAAGGTATCCATCATAATATAAATACTGCTGTTAAACTTATCTTCTTCCAAGGCTTCCTTTATCTGCACTGCATCCAAGCCTTTTCCAATCATTTCTATTGCATCCAGTACAGACTGTCTCTGGGTAACAGAAATACGTTGATTATTAACAACGCTTACCCTTCCGTCATATTCTTGTGCAAGCATCATTGCACTTTGACAAGAACCGGATAAGCCACTACTCATAGGGATATGCACGATTTCATCATACTCTGTCAAGATTTCATCCCACAAACTCATAACCGTTTCAGGTGAAGGTTGACTGGTAGAAATGCCGGCCTTTTCACCTAAGAGCTTATAGAAATCCTCCTGCGTCAAATCAATATCCTCTAAATACTGTTTTTCATTAATAAAAAATGGCATAGGAATTACAAAAATACCCATATCTTTTCCTTGCTGTTGTGTAATGCCACTATTACTATCTGTAACAATTGCTATTTTTTTCATGCTCGCCTACCTTTATCTATAAATGTTACGTTCTTATTTTAGAGTTATATGCTTCGAAAGTCAACTATATCCTTCCCGTGAGAATCCAGGTATTCCAGCAAGGATTGTTCTTCCCTGCTTAGCTTTTCCGGTGCCTTTTCCAACAGACTATTTACGGCATCCTGTGCTAAAAACAGTATGTCAGAATCTCCATAAATGTCTGCTACCGGGAAGCTTAGTTCTCCGCTTTGTCTTACACCAAATATGTCTCCCGGCCCTCTCAAGCGCATATCCTCTGAGGCTATATGAAAGCCGTCATTTGAGGAGCACAGTATGCTTAAGCGCTCCTTGGTGTGTTCCGTTTCTTTTGTGTTGATAAAGATGCAGTAGCTCTGATAAGCCCCCCGCCCCACTCTGCCGCGAAGCTGATGCAGCTGAGCTAATCCAAACGCCTGGGCATTTTCTACCATCATAACCGTAGCATTGGGAACATTGATGCCTACTTCTATGACTGTGGTAGAAACTAATATCTGTATTTCATTTCTGGCAAACTGTTCCATAATCTGATTTTTTTGTTCCGATTTCATTTTGCCATGAAGATAAGCGATATGAACAGAGGAATCGAAATAATTATTAAGCTTTGTTGTATAGGACAAAACATTTTCGTAATCCATAAATTCACTTTCGCTCTCTTCCACCATAGGGCAGATGACAAAGGCTTGCCTTCCCTGTTTTATCTGTTCCTTAATAAAGGAATAGGCCTTTTCGCGATAGCTTATATTGACGGCACAATTCTTAATCGGTAATCGTTCTGCCGGTAATTCATTCATTACTGAAATATCTAAATCGCCAAACAAAATCAGGCTCAAGGATCTGGGTATAGGAGTGGCACTCATCACCAGAATATGTGGATTTAAGCCTTTTTCAAAGAGCGCTTCCCTTTGTCTTACTCCAAATCTATGCTGCTCATCTGTGATTACAAGAGCAAGTTCTTTATACTCTACCTTATCCTGAATGAGAGCATGAGTTCCTATGATTACATTGTATTTGCCGGTGCGGATGCCTTCATAGGCCTCCCGCTTTGAACCGGCAGACATAGAGCCAATTAACAACACCGGTGAAAAGGGCAACTGATACTGCTTTGCATGCTCTGTGAAGGTTGCATAATGCTGTTTCGCTAATACCTCCGTAGGTGCCATCAAGGCACCTTGATATCCATTTGCCACACACATAAGCAAGGCTAGCTCAGCAAGAATTGTTTTCCCGCTTCCTACATCCCCTTGAACCATACGATTCATACAGTAGTCAGAGGCTACATCTTCCTTAATATCCTGCCATGCTCTTTTTTGTGCATTGGTCAGTTTATAAGGGAGCTGTTCTATGAAATGCAGTGTATGTGCAGTTTCCAGCATTCTATATGGATTCTGAATCCTTGTATAATCAGCTTTATTTTTACGAAGATAATACAGAAAAAGAAAAAAGTCCTGAAAGGCAAGACGTTTTCTTGCTTTCTCAAGCTGCTCTGTATTCCTTGGAAAATGCATATTTTGAATTGCTTCCGGCAAAGAAATTAGATGAAGGTTAGAAAGCATCTCCTGAGGGAAAACTTCCTCTACACTCAAATACTCTTCTAATACCTGCAGGACGGCTTTCTTAATCGTTGCATTGCTAAGTCCTTTTGTCAGAGCATATTGTGGCTGTAGCATACCAATCAAGTCATAGTAATCACCACAGGCGTAGTAGGCAGGTTGTTCCATGCAAAGGGAGGTACCCTTTTGCGTCACATTTCCGCGAAAGACGTAGCTGGCACCAGGTTTAAATACCTTTGCCAAATACGGCATATTAAAGAAAACAAGGCCAACCATACCCGTATTGTCATATGCATCTATGTTTAATATGGTTAAATTTCTTGCTTTTTTAAGAGAGTGAATCTTCTTTATCTGCAGAAGAACTGCTTGTAAACATCCTGGATTGACATCCTTTACAGCAATCGGTTCCTCAAATACAAGATAGTTTCTTGGATAATAAAACACCAAATCCTTTGTGCTTTCTATGCCAAGCTTATGAAAATACCCCTGGGTCTTTTCTCCAATACCCTTAAGTTTAATGATTGGAACACTATCCATGTAAACTTCCTCTTACTTTTGAAAAAGGCACTTCTATCTTAGATTAGAAATGCCTTAGAAAACTATATAAAATACTTATTCGACAGAAATAATGTAATAGTAAACCGGTTGTCCGCCATATTGTAATTCGATATCGCAATTCGGATAAATGCCTTGCAATTCTTTTTGAATCTTACAAGCCTCTTCCTCTTCCACATCAGCACCGTAATAAATGCTGATCAATTCGCTATCCTCACCCATCATTTCAGCCACCGCCATGAAGATAACTTCGTTCATTTCCTTTCCGTTTGCAGTAATCCCGGAATCCCCTACTGCCATAAAATCATCCTTGCAGATCGTCTTATCATCAATAACGGTATCTCTGACAGCATAGGTAATCTGGCTGGTTTTTACCCGTTTCATCTCTTCCATCATGGTAGTTTCATTTTCATCACAGGATAAATCCGGCACAAAGTTAATCACCGCTGTAATACCCTGAGGTATAGTCTTTGTAGGGATGACAAACAGATTTTTATCAGTTGACAATTCCGATGCCTGGTTTGCCGCTAAAATAATATTCTTATTATTTGGCAACACAAAGATGTTTTTTGCATTGACCTTATCCACAGCATTTAATATATCCTCTGTGCTGGGATTCATGGTTTGTCCACCTTCAATGATATAATCCACACCAAGACTCTTAAAGATTTCGTTCAAGCCTTCCCCTGCGGATACTGCTAAAAAGCCAAACTCCTTGGGTGGCTCAGCTTCCTCTGTGCTTGACAGGGTATTGCTCTGTTGCTCCATCTTAAATAACTTCTCCTGATGCTCCAGTCGCATATTGTCAATTTTCATGTTGGATAAAGAACCGTACTGTAAGCCCTTTTGAATTGCCAAGCCGGGATCATTGGTATGTACATGCACCTTTACAACATCGTCATCCGCTACACATACAATAGAATCACCGATAGATTCTAGGAACGCCTTAAAATCCATTTCCATTTTGGAAGTAAAATTCTTGCTAAGGAGAATGATAAACTCTGTACAATATCCAAACTTGATATCCGCATCCATCTGTGCCTGGAAGGAATTGTTGTCCGTCGTAGTTGCAGGTTTTGCATCTGAAATAGTGTAGTCAATCTCTTTTCCAAGGAACGCATCGATTGCTCCGCGAAGCACTTCAATCAAACCTTGTCCGCCGGAGTCCACAACGCCTGCTTGCTTCAATACAGGAAGCATTTCCGGTGTCTGACTCAAAACATACTCTCCGTGCTCCAGCAAAATGTTAAGGAAAGCTTCTAAATCATTCTCTCCCATTTCGCATAATTCGTTTGCTTTATCTGAGATCCCCTTGGCAACTGTAAGAATGGTACCCTCCTTGGGCTTCATAACAGCTTTATATGCCGTTTCTACAGCTTTTTCACAGGCACCTGCCAATACATCAATTGTTAATAGTTTTTCAGCAGCTATCGCTTTTGTAAAGCCTCGAAAGAGCTGAGACAGGATGACACCGGAATTTCCTCTTGCACCTCTTAAGGAGCCGGAGGAAATTGCTTTACATAGTTTTTCCATATCTGTGTTTTCACCTAAGGAAACAACCTCCTTAGCTGCAGACATAATAGTCATAGTCATATTAGTTCCAGTGTCACCGTCAGGTACAGGAAATACATTTAAATCATTGATCCATTCTTTTTTATTTTCCAGATTCTTTGCGCCGGCTAAAAACATTTTGGAAAGTAATCCGGCATCAATTGCTTGCAAACCCACAGGTTGTTCCTCCTTAATCAATCACTTTCACGCCTTCGACATAGATATTAATTTTATCAATGCCGATACCGGTAAACTCTTCCACCTTATATTTTACATTTTCCATAAGATTATTAGAAACTGCTAATATGCTGACACCATATGCGATGATGACATGAAAATCCAATACCAGCTTATTCTGATGCATGGAAACCTGGATGCCTCTGGTAATACTTTCTTTTTTCAGCAGCTTAACCAAACCATCCTTCATGTTGATTCCGGCCATTCCAACAATACCAAAGCATTCGACTGCCACAGAACCTGCATACTGTGCAATGACTTCTTTATCGATTGTAATATTTCCCAAATGGGTATTCATGTACGAACCTTTCATAAATTGCTTTCCTTTCTATAATGTTGATAGTGACAAAAGCAGTATACATACATTAACTTAAATCACTATACCAGTTTTTTGTGAAAAAAGAAACTAGATTTTTCAAAAACTTTAATAGAAATGAAAAAAACAGTATTTTTTTCTTGCTTTTTAAATTCTTTTCTGATAATATACTAATGTTGTGATTTTAACGAAGAAGATTTTGAATGCATATGCATTTGTCTATTAAGGAGGTGTCAAAATGGCTAAGTGTGATGTTTGTGGTAAGGGCGTTCATTTTGGAAATAATGTAAGCCATTCTCATAGAAGAAGTAATGCAATTTGGAATTCCAATGTAAAGAGCGTTAAGTGTAAGGTTAACGGTGCTGCTAAGAGAATGCACGTTTGTACCAGTTGCTTAAGATCCGGCAAGGTTGAAAGAGCATAAGGATTTGTACCTAAAAATCAGGAACCCGTCAATTTGACGGGTTCTTTTTTTACTCTTCCCTTTTACGCCTAAAGAATTCCTTGTTTATCATTGTGATTAATTCGCTGTCACCGCACATATTGTCCGGATGATAGATTTTCACTAAGTCACGGTATCTTTTTCTTAATGCTAAAGGGTCGTTTACATTTTCAAAAAGCCTAGCAGCAACATTATCCGAGGAAGAAATAGAGGGCTCTTTGCTTTCAGTCCTGCCCTTTAATTGCTCATAGCGGCATTTCTCTTTTTCAAAGCTTTTTCGGTCTGCCTCTAACTGTTCGAAACCAGCTCGAAGAATCATCATCTTTTTGTCAAAGAAAAGGCTCTCCTCCTTCAAACGTTTCCGTTCAAGCTTTATTTGACGCTTTACAGTATCTACTTCCTTCCTAAAGCATACCTGATCCTGACGAAGCTTTTCCCTTGACTCTTTTATGCTCTTTTTTTCGTTTTCTAATCGTATGTTTTCCTCAAATAGCCAAAGCTTGGCCTCTTTTAAGGCATCCTCTTCCTTGGCTCCTATGATTTTGTTAAAATCTATCATGAAAACTGCATCTTCCCTCTTATTTACAGTAAAAACGATACCCTAAGAATAACAAAAGAAATACTAAAAGAAAGCCAATTATTTCATTTTTTATAAATAACATGGCTAACATCCCTATAGCAGCAAAAAATAAACAAATCGCCCAACACTTTTTCATGGTCATTTCGTTTCTTTTTGTTACTATAGTATGCAACTACTTTGTTTCTTTTTCATCCGGAAAAGCAATTTCTATTGCTTCTTCTTCCGTTACAACCTCTTTTTCCTCTTTTTTCTTTGTAAATTTGTCAATGACATCCGGAACCAGATCTAATACCTTGGTAATAGTGTCCTGATTCTTAATATTAACTAGCTTTGTGGTGCCATCTTTAATGACTAAAACTGCACTGGGAGTCATCTTGCCGCCAATACCTCCGGCCCCCTGTCCACTGCCCTTCTGTGAATTGGAGCCTGCTCCTGCTCCAACTCCAAAGGAAACATCCACCAAGGGTAAAATAATCGTATCTCCTATGGTAGTTGCTTCGCCAACCACAGTTTTCGTGGACAACACAGTATCCATTCCTTTTAATAATGCTTCAATTACTCCCTGAAATTGATTGTCAGCCATCTTTGTTCTCCTTTTTTAACTTCCTATTCTTATGAACTTTAAGTACCTTTCTTATCTTACGCAATCTCTTATCCAAAAGAATCCTGAGGGCATTCCAAAGTACGAAAGCTGGTAAGATACTGCCCTTTATCCAAATTTCACCCTCAAAAACAGGGTTTTCAAAGTCAGCATCGAATGTGAAATTTCGAAAGCCTCTTCGATTACAGAATACCATGCCATATCCTGCCATTGCAAGACCTGTTATATCCGGTGTATTGCCTCCAAAATGGATGTACCCCTTTACCTTTTTGGGTAAGATGCCACTTAAAATTTGTAGGAGGCGTTTCAAAGCATCCCGGATAAAACCCTGTGTAAACTCTGTTTCCACAAGATGTCGATAAAAGAGAAATTCTTTCTTTAAGTGTTTGCATCTCGTAAATATCGAGTCTTTTTCCTGAGTATTTTTGTCCTCCTGATGATTTTCAGTAACCGTTTCATTCTCTCGGTTTGCATCTTCATTGGTATTTTGGCTCTCGTAAGATATCTCTGAACCTTGTGGCAATGATTCACTCTCATCTGTCTTAGTTTCTTCACTGCAAGTTTTCTTATGCTCCTGCTGTTCTTGTGTTTTCGATTGTGTATTGGCTTTTGCCCTCTTCTTTCTTAAGGGAATACCAAATATACGAATCCTCACTTGCTCCTCACTTGGGTACTGAAACAGGAAATGGAGCAATCCTAGCAAATAATTAGCTTTTACAGAAATAAGCAATTCCTTCTCATGTTTCCTAAAGTGCAGCTTATATGTGACAGGGCAAACGAGGGCGAATAATAGAATTACGAATATAAGCAAAAGGAAATAGAGTAGTATCTTTAAAAATATCGACATTTTACAAACTCCTTAAGCTTACAATCTCCCCGCTCCTTAATGCATTCCTTTGTAATCTGCGTGATCCAATCTATGGCCTGGTCATATTCCTTAAACAAACCTACTACGGAAATGGGATGACTATCATAATAAGAAAAAACAAGCTGGTTAGCTTTCATGACTTCCAATTCACCGGTTTTGTTCTCAGACAAATAAACCAGATATTCTCTGGCAAACATAGGCTTTTCTTCTATCTTCTTTTTCAGTTTATCCAGTTTCTTTGCTTTCATACCGTCCCCTAATTCCAAAGAGGAAGAAAAAATAACCTTCATATGTTTCACCTATTCCAAAAGATAAGCAAAGTATACCATAAATCTGAATAATTGTAACTGTTTTTGAACATTCTTTAACCTATTTAAAAGAATTCTAACTCCCAAATCGAATTTTGTGCTGGCTACGGATTTGGATTAAATTTCATTATCTGGATAAGCTGTTCACTTGACAATCCGGTATTTCAATTTATACTTAATTATAGTAATATGATGGTAGTACAGAGTTTCAGTGCAGAATT
>CAMAHO010000047.1 GCA_945834545.1 uncultured Lachnospiraceae bacterium
AAAAAGAAATTAAGGATTATTTTATTTTTAACTCCCATCTCGGATTTGTGTGCCTGTTATGGGTTTGTGTATTTATATGCAGACGCGCTTTCGCTCTAATCGCACCGTAGCGGTACGTAAGCGAGCAAAATACGCTCGCTAAGGACCGACGGTGCTACAAGGTCTGCATACAAACACACAAACCCATAATAGGCACACAAATCCGAAATGGGAGTTATTTTTAAAGGTAATACTTCATCTCATTTTGCTTGCTTTCCTTCCCCATATAGGAATTCACGCCTATGCTATAGGCAACCGACATAGGATAGTGGGCTTCCCCTGCAAAAAGTTCCTGCACTGCAGATTCTCCGTACTTACTCCGAAAGCATTCCAGGAAGGCGTCCCCATTGCCAAAATACACCAGTTCCTCATACCCGCCAAATCCGGTCTTTACCCTTAGCTTAAGCATATTTCCCTGCTTTCCCATGCGTTTGGCACCCACAATACAGGCATCCTTTTCCGCAAACAACGGTTTGGGGTTTCCCACGCCAAAAGGCTCTAACGCTTCCAGTTCCCTGGCCAGTTCCAGACTGCCATAGGCCATGGGCATAACTGCATCTATACTTACCTTTTCATAGAAATCCGCTTCTCCCAGTGTACAGTTTCGATTTAAGGCGTCTCGAAATGCATCAATGTTGGAAATCGGCAAAGACAGCCCGGCTGCCAGCTTATGTCCTCCGAACTTGGTCAGCAAATGCCCCACCTCTACCAGACTTTCGTACATATGGTAGGTTTCGATAGACCTGCCGGAGCCCTTTGCTCCTTCTTCTGCCCTGGTTAACACAAAGGTGGGTTTGCTGTAGCGCTCTCTGATTCGTCCTGCAATAATTCCTGCCAGGCTTTCGTGAACCTCCTCCAAATAAATCACCAAAACCTTATCCTGCTCCAGTTTATGTTCTGTTAGATAGGCTATTGCCTGCTTTTCTCCCTCTAATGTCTTGTTTTTTCGACTGTCGTTTAACTCCTTTAGCCAGATTGCCAGCTCCATAGCTTCCTTTTTATCTGTCTGACACAACAATTCCAGAGCTTTGTCAGCACTGTCCAATCGCCCTGTAGCATTCAAGCAGGGACCCAGGATAAAGCCAAAGTGAAAGGCTTTCAATTTATCCGGCTGAATACCATTTACCTCCATCAGACATGTTAAACCCAGGTTGGAGGGATTCCTCATCCTCTTGATTCCTTCCTTTACTAACAGCCGGTTTTCTCCTACCAAATCCATCACATCACATACGGTAGCTAAGGCTGCAGGCTCCAATAAGGCATCCAGTACCCTCTCCAGCTGAGACGTTTCAAAACAGCCTGTATTTTTCTGATATGCTTCAAACAAGGCACAAACCAGCTTATAAGCCACCACAGCGCCACAGATACCGGGAAAGGGGTACTCGTCAGCCTCCTGCTTGGGATCCACTATTGCATAAGCCTTAGGCAAAAGCTCCTTTTTTTGCCCTCCCTCGATACAATAAGGGACCTCGTGATGATCCGTGACAATCACTTCCATTCCCAGCTGACCAGCCAGTTCAATAGGTCCACCTGCGCTGATTCCGTTGTCACAGGTGACAATCAATTTCACATTGGCCTGACTAGCTTCCCTAATCATATTTTCATTCAGGCCATATCCGTCGTGGATTCGATGAGGAATCACACAGTCCACCACGGCTCCCAAGGTTTCAAAGCCTGTCTTTAAAATATAGGTGGAGCAGATTCCATCCACATCATAGTCTCCCATTACACGAATAGGTTCTTGATTTTGGATTGCCAGCATAATTCGTGTCACTGCACTCTCCATCCCGTGAAGCAACCAGGGAGAGTGCAGATTCTCCAAGCCCCCATGCAAAAACACCTCCATATCCTCCGTTTCCAGCAAATCCCTGTTTCTTAGGATTCTGGCCAAAACCTGAGAACAATGAAGTGTATCTGCTATTCCTGCAAAATCCGCCTTTTTATTTTGTACAAACCACTTTTCCATCTTGCTCCCTTATCTATCAAAGTTCTTTTTACTTTCTACCTTACAGTAATCAGACCCAACCGTAGGAATAACAAAGCCTTCTCAGGCATCCCTAAGAAGGCTTTATCTCTTTCCTATAAGGACCTCAACAAACATAAGCCTTGTCTATCTGACTAGTCCTATACATAGCTTTATCGCCAATACTGTGCTTGAAATTCGGGCTTTACTGTGCCTTAGGCGGGAACTTGGTGCGAAGCACATACCATAATCCACCGGTGATACATACGGAGGAATAAGCGCCACAGACAATTCCTACCATAAGAGGCAGGGCAAAATCACGGATGCTGGATACACCCAGTACATACAGGCAGGCAACCATAACGAAGGTTGTCAGGGAAGTAAAGATACTTCTGGACAAAGTCTGTGTGATACTCTTATTTACAATATCCTTCAGTTCTTCCTTTCTGGATGCGGTATTCATATTCTCACGCACACGGTCAAAGATAACGATGGTGGCGTTGATGGAGTAACCCACTATGGTAAGCATACAAGCGATAAAGGTGTTGCCTACCGATACTCTGGCTGCTGCATAGAAAGCCAACACAACCAATACATCATGAGCTAACGCTATAATACCGCTGAAGCCAAAGCGAATATCGCTAAACCGGAGGCGGATGTAAAGGAGCATAAACAGGATTGCCACAATCACTGCAATAATGGTATCCTTTGTCATCTCGTCACTGATGGTAGAGCTGATGGTCTCTGTGGTGATCAGGTTTTTGTCTACACCAAACTCTTCCACAATTCTATCTTCCAGGCTTGCTCTTGTCTCACGGTCAAGCGCATTGGTCTTAAAGATTACCTCATTGCTGCCCTGCACCGTCTGAATCTGAACGGGACTCTTGGTCACCTCTTCAACAATGGGAGCCACCTGAGCATTTACTTCCTCTAAGGACATGCTCTCATTAAAGGTAATGGTTGTGGCTGTACCACCCTTGAACTCAAGGCTTAGGTTCAAGGCATCCTTGCCGTTTGCTGCAAACACGCCCATTGCCACAAAGCCCGCAACAATCAAAGCCACTGAAATACTGAAGAACAGGTTTTTCTTGGACAAGAAATCAATCGCCTTGCGCTCTTTTCCGACGCCATACCATTTTTCGCTCTTAAAGCCCAGAGCATAGAAGACATTGATTAGTGCTTTGGAGATTACCAGGGCAGTAAACATGGAAAGCACAATACCAAGAGCCAAGGTCTGTGCAAAGCCCTTTACGCTACCGGGTGCTAATAAAAGAAGTACGCCCGCTGCAATCAGAGTGGTAATATTTCCATCCACAATTGCGGATAAGGCCTTATCAAAGCCAATCTTGATAGCGCTCTTTACCGTCTTTCCGGTTCCCAGCTCCTCCCTGATACGAGCAAAGATAATGACATTTGCATCCACCGCCATACCGATGGAAAGAATGATACCTGCTACACCGGATAAGGTAAGCGTCATACCAAAACCGTTTAACAGCAAGACAATTGCTGCCACATAAATACAAAGTGCAATCGCAGAAGCCACACCGGGAATGAAATAAACTGCAATCATAAACACAATCACGATTGCCAGGCCAATGGCACCAGCCTTAATGGAGGTGTCAATAGCCTCTACACCCAGCTGTGCTCCAACCACCTTAGAGTGAAGCTCCTCAAGCTCCAGTTTCAAACCACCGATACGAATGGTGGAAGCCAGGTTTTCAGCCACCTCAAAGGATTCCATGGGAGAAATCTGAGCATGTCCGTCTGTGAAAACGCCCTTCACATTGGGTACGCTTACAAAGCTGCCGTCATAATAAATTGCTAAAGTTTCACCTTTTTCATAGGCCTGTCTGGTTGCCTCAGCAAACTTGCTGGTTCCCTCAGAGGTCATCGTCAAATCCACCACAAACTCCGTGTTACCCATAGAATTCTGTCCGGAGCCTGCCTGAGCATTCTGAACATCGGTACCGGTAAGCTTAATGGAACCATCTGCCAACAGCTCATCAATGGTCTTTAACAGGGTATATCCTGTCTGCGTGTATTGATAGTTCAAATTTCCCTCAGCGTCTGTCTGGGAGATAAAGTACAGGGAACCGGGCCTTCCTAAGTCCTGTAAAATAGCATTGGCATCCTTTGCACCGGGAATCTCAATATTAATACGATTGGCTCCCTCCTGATACACAATTGCCTCTGTACTATAGTTCTCTACTCTCTTTTGGAGCTTTGCTACGGTATCTGCCATATCTGTGGCGTCCGGCTCCTCCTCTCCTACAACCTGGTACGTAATGCTGACACCACCTGCCAAATCAAGTCCCAGCTTGATATCTGATGCAGAACCGGAGCCTTCAGCATTGATACCATAAAAATCAATGTAGGTAATCCCTAAAAGCACGATTAGCATAGCCACCAAAACGATGATTGCCTTACTCTTTTTCATTGTTTTGTTCCTTTCTTGGTATATTCTTTATAGTAAGATTCGTTTTTACTTTTCCTCTTCTGCCATCATTTTGTCAACCTTTAACATAATGGCACACTCGATTCTCTTTCTTTGCAATTCACAACCCACATCGTAGGCATCATTGATATTGCCGTGGAAATTATAGGAATTGGCAGCGCAGCCGCCACTACAATAAAACTTTGCAAAGCATTTTTTACACTTTTCCTTTGCATACACATTGCAGCACTTGAACTCATCCCGAATGTCTTCACGTTTGATTCCTTCAAAGACATTACCCATAAGGAAGTCTTCATTTCCCACAAACTGATGACAGGGATAGAAGTCTCCCCAAGGGGTCACCGCCAGATACTCCGTACCGGAGCCGCAGCCGCTTAAGCGTTTTGCCACACAGGGACCGCCCTCCAAATCAATCATAAAGTGGAAGAAATTGAAAGGTCTGCCCTCTTTTCTTCTCTCTATCATAGCCTTTGCCAGACGATCATACTCTTCCTTTAATACCGGAATATCCTCCTCTGTAATGGCATATTCATCTGTAGGCTTTGCCACAACAGGCTCCACGGAAATCTGCTCAAAGCCCAAATCAGCTAAATGCAAAACATCCTTGGAAAAATCCAGATTATGATGTGTAAAAGTACCTCTCACATAGTAATTGGTCTGTTCTCTGCTCTCAGCCACCTTTTGGAATTTCGGGACAATCAAATCATAGCTACCCTGTCCACCCCGAAACGGCCTCATCTTGTCATTGATTTCCTTACGACCGTCAATGCTTAAGACAACATTTGCCATTTCCTTATTGGCAAACTCCATAATCTCATCATTTAACAGGACTCCATTGGTAGTCAAGGTAAAACGGAACTTTTTGTTGTTCGGTCCCTCCAGGCTTCTGCCATACTCTACCAGCTGCTTTACTACCTCCCAGTTCATAAGAGGCTCTCCGCCAAAGAAATCCACCTCCAGGTTGGTTCGATTACCAGAATTGGCAACCAAAAAATCCAAGGCCCTTTTCCCTACCTCCAGGCTCATCAGAGCTCTTCGGCCGTGATATTCTCCTTCCTCTGCGAAACAGTATCTGCAGGCAAGGTTACAGTCATGGGCAATATGAAGGCACAATGCCTTTACGACAGTGGGTCTTTTCTTAAAGTCAATAACATAGTTTTCATATATGTCCGGTGCAAATAACTGGCCTTCCCTCTCCAGCTCTAATACCTCCATCACAGCTTCCTCTATCTCCTCTTTGGGATAGGGAATGTTGGAAAGGTTTAATACTGCTGCTTTAATCAGCTCATCGTCATGGATTCCTTCCTGAATCAATGGTTCAATGAGAGAAATCATATCATACACAATATCATCCACCACATGAATTGAACCACTGTTTACATCCATTACAATGTTATATCCGTTGTTCTTAAACTGATGTACCACAAAAAATCCTTTCTTACATAAATAAGCAGCGACCAAAATCGCTGCTTACGTTAGTCTTACTCTTTTTTGGTTTTATTTATTCACCTTTTCACAGCTCTGATTTCCTACTGTACAGGAAGTCTTACAAGCAGACTGACAAGAAGTCTGGCACTCGCCACAGCCACCCTTTTTCATGGACTCCTTTAGGTTTCTTGTCGTTAAAGTCTTGATATGCTTCATTCCTTTAGCCTCCTTATGAATTGCAATCATACGATTTGATCTTTTGTATTATATCACATATTTTGGAAAAGTAAAATACTTTTTATCAGCTTACCATGCCGCCCAGCATTCCACCAGCCAGACACATCACAAAAGCCACCAATGTGTTCATCCCCATATCCCCCTGACTCTGAGGCAGACACAAGGACACCACCCACAAAATCAGAAAATACAGGGCACCCATAACCAGTCCCCACACATATTTCTTTTGCATCACCTTTTTTCCCATAAAAAAGCCTCCTGCCAGGGTGGCCAGTATGTAGATTCCCAGAACCCCCGCTTTCATAGCGTTATCCCCTAATCTGAGCTTGTATAGAAAAAATGAGAAGATGAATAGCGCTGCAATTGTAATCAGATAACTGACCAACAAACCAGTCAGGCACAATGCCGCCCTATTCATCGAAAGATTTCCCTCCTTCTCTCGTTTTGCCAAGTTGCTCTCTCCTTTCTGAGCCACTGGGGACGGTAATTTCCGGCTTTTTTAGTGTCCCCTGTGGTTCACAGCTATACCATACTATATGCCGGTTTTACCATAATATATGCTGGCAACTTGACAAGAAATACCTACTATTGTAATATAGTCATCAAATATCAAACAGAAATGGAGTGAATTTTTTTGGATACCCCCGAGGCCCTACTTATGCTGCAGTGTGCAGCCTTACTAATTCTAATCTTTCTATCCGGTTTCTTCTCATCAGCAGAAACCGCATTAACTACTGTAAATCGTGTGAGAATGCGTTCTCTTGCAGAGGAAGGCAACAAGAAAGCAACGCGGGTTCTGTCTATCTTGGACAACAACAGCAAAATGCTGAGTGCCATTTTAGTCGGAAACAATATCGTGAACCTTTCCGCTTCCGCCCTTGCCACAACTCTTGCCATCAATATCAGCTTGCCTGTAGGCATTGCCACAGGGATATTGACCTTTATTGTGCTGATTTTCGGCGAGATTGTACCCAAGACCTCAGCAATGATAAACGCAGATAAGCTGTCCTTGCGCTATTGCTCCGTAATATATGGATTGATGTGCATCTTAACTCCCCTTATCTTTGTCATTGAAAAAATTTCACATGGATTATTAAAGCTGGTGGGAATTGACCCCTCCAAAAGGCTGGATGTCATCACCGAGAGTGAGCTAAAGACCTATGTGGATGTTAGCCACGAGGATGGTGTGATTGAATCCGAAGAACGAGAAATGATCTACAATGTGTTTGATTTCTCTGACGCCCTGGCAAAGGATGTTATGATTCCCAGCGTCAATATGGTGATTATCCCTGTCACTGCCACCTACAGACAGGTTTTGGCCGTCTTTAAGCAGTCCATGTACACAAGACTTCCTGTCTACGAGGAGGAAAAGGACAACATTATTGGTTTTATCAATATCAAGGATTTTATTCTCTCCGTGGGGCATGAAAAGCATGACAGCTTCACCGTCCGCTCCATTTTGAGAGAGGCTCATTACACGCATGAATTTAAGAAGGTCTCCGATCTGATGCAGGAAATCAAAGAAAGTGCCACCACCGTTTCCTTCGTTTTGAACGAATATGGCGCCTGTGTTGGTATGATTACCCTGGAGGATTTGCTGGAGGAAATCGTAGGTGATATCCGGGATGAATATGATGCAGACGAGCGTGAATTAATTCAGAAAATGGATGAAAACACCTATATTGTGGAAGGCACTATGAACCTGGATGATATCAATGATGCTCTGGGCACCGAGTTTGAAAACGAGGACTATGATTCCATAGCTGGTATTATCATTGACAACCTGGATCGTCTTCCCAAATGTGACGAGCAGGTGGTTTTGGAAAACGGCATCCGCCTTAAGGTTCTCTCCACTCACAAGAACCGGATTACCAAGGTGATGCTCACTCTCCCTCCTAAGACGGAAGATACCCCTGAATAGATTCTTTTCTCCCAATTCAGTTTTCTGTTTCCGGCTCGAATACACAACCGAGCCGGAAACAGAAATTCGAATTGGGAGTTTTTTTAGAGCAGTATCTGCTTTGTAGCAATCTTTTCACAAAACCTGCTGTCATGCTCTACAAACAGCAAGGTTGGCTGATAGCTTAAAACCAAATCCTCAATCTGCATTCTGGAATACACGTCGATATAGTTTAAGGGCTCATCCCAGATATATAAATGTGCCGGTGTTGCCAGGCTTGTTGCCAGTAACACCTTCTTTTTTTGCCCTTCGGAATACTCCTCCATGGGTTTTTCAAACTGGCTTCGCTCAAAATCCAATTTCCTTAGGATAGCCAAAAACAGACTTCTATCTAGGTTATGCTCCTTGCAGTAATCCGAAAGCTTCCCTGACAATCCCCCGGAATCCTGTCCCACATAAGAGATTATTAAACCGGAAGCAGTCTCTAAGATACCCTGTTCTGACACCTCCATAAAGGCATCCGGCATATTACATTTCTCTAAAATCCTTTTTATTAAAGTGGATTTCCCGCAACCGTTTTTTCCGGACAGGGCTACTCTCTCCCCCTGTTTCAATTCAAAATTCAGGTTTTGAAAGACAGGATGGTTACCCCCAATGTAAGCGACACCGTAGTCTCTTCCTAGTATCAGAGTTTCCTTGTGATGCGCTAAGACCACCAATTTCAAGTCCTGGGTTTCCTCCACATCCTTTAACAGTCCCTCCTTTTCCTGAATCTCCCGCTCGATCCTTTTTTCCATCTGCTTGACACGACTCTGCATTTTCTTGGTTTTGGCCCCGATGTAGCAGCGGGTATCTAAGAAACGGTCATGCTCCTTGATAGGATCAAAGCCAATCTTGGTTCGGTCATTCTTGGCAGCCCAATCTGCCGTGCGTCTGGCAGCCTGCTTTAGCTTTCCGATTTCTTTTAAGTGTTTTTCATTTTCCGTAAGGACGAACTGGTCCTTCTTCTGCTTATTCTCCCACCAGGTAGAAAAATTGCCTGCCTGTACCTCAATACTGCTACGGTTTAGTACCAGACAGTGGTCGGTACAGGCATCCAACAGGTCTCTGTCATGGGAAACCAGGATAAACCCTTTCTTCGACCTTAGGTAATCCTTCACCACTTCCTTGGTCTCCCGATCCAGATGATTTGTAGGTTCGTCGATTAGAAGAAATTGATTGTCTCCTGAAAACAAAACTGCCAAAAGCACCTTCGTACGTTCTCCAAAGCTTAAGGTTTTAAAAGGTCTATACAAAATTTCCGGATCCTGGCCTAAGAGATTCAACTCACAAATGACCCTCCAATCCTCACAGCCCTGCTTCAACTCCGATACAAATTCACCGGCCGGCAGCTCCATTTGCCAATCTGCAATGGAATAGGGAAATAAATCAAAGGTCACATTGGTATCAATTCTTCCATGGTAGGAAAGCCTTCCCATCAACAAATTAAAAAAGGTGGTTTTGCCCTTCCCGTTTCTGCCTATAAAGCCCAGCTTCCAATTAGTATCCAATACAAAGGAAACAGTTTCAAAAATCGTATCCATGGAGCCCTCATAAGAAAAGGTGACATTCTTTACACTGATTTGTGACATATGCATTCCTCCTTCCGTTCCATTCCAGCTTGTGCGCCTTCGAAATGCGCACAAAAAAGTAGTGGAACTATCCGTTGCCAAACAGTTCCACTACGCTCTATAACCCATATAATTATCAAAGAGAAATGTACTCCGCACATTCTGATTTTGCACACAAAAAGAGGGGTTATGAGAACATAATCCACTTTTGGCAACATGACAAACCGCATAAACCTTAGTACTCATACGGTAAAACCTTCATGCAATCAAAAGTCGATTATTTTCTCATCCTTTCACCCCTCTCCTAAATATATTGCCATTCTAGCATTCGGATGTATCTATGTCAACCGGTTTTGTATAACTTTAATATGCCTCCGAAAAAACCAAGATACCATCCCGAAAAGCCCGTGACAACAAGGCACCATTCTATCTGGTCTATGGCAAGGAATTGACTTAACCCAAGCCAGCTTGCAAACCCAACTATACCATAGAGCATTGTTCGAAATATCAGGTATCTCCACGGTCTTACTATATTTTCTCTCTCTTGTCCTCTCGTCAGACTCATGCTGCAACCTCCTCTTAGACTGGTGGACAGAGGGGACAAGGGGGACAGGTCCCGATGCCCCCTCTGTCTCCTCTAGTTCAGTAACAGAGTACTGCAGCTATGTAAAATGTAAACATGACCTTATGTAAGTTTCTTGTAAAATGTATATTGCGACAACAGAAAGACTCTTCTATATCAGGATTGTATGCTCACCGCGTTTCGTTTTCTATCTTTTCATCCGCGACATGATTTGGCTGCCTTCCCGCTTAAGCCACTGGACGGATTCCTTGTAATCCGGAAGAACCTTCTCCACCTCACTCCAAAAGGCCTTGGAGTGATTCATTTCCTTCCTGTGACAAAGCTCATGAACCACCACATAGTCAATCACCTTCGGGGGCGTGAGCATCAGAAGACAATTAAAATTCAAATTCCCTTTACTGCTACAGCTTCCCCACCTGGTTTTCTGATTGCGAATGGTGATTCTGCCATACTTCACTCCCATTAGCTGGGCATAATACTTCACCCTCTCGGGGATATACTTTAGAGCCCGGTTGGCCAGCTCTCTGACCTCATCGTCACTTAGATACGATAGTTCTCCTGTCTGTAATAAAGCCTGTTTCTCCCGCAGCCTATCTATCTGCTTTTGTATCCAAGATTCTTTTTCTGCAAGGATTCTTTGGATTTCCTTTCCTGTGGCATACCTGGGAGCCCTCACCGTGACCGTCAAATCGGCATTTACCCGGATGGAAACTGTTCTTCTGTTTGATTTTACCACTGTAACTTCCATACTATAATCTTACTTCATCTTACTAATTTGTAACTATTCAGAGCCATGCAAATTTAGGAAATCAGACCGAGTAAGCTTGCTTACAGAGGGCTGGTTTCCTAAATTTATATGGCGAAGTAACCACATGAGCAAAAGGTAAGCTGCGCAGCAGCGATTTTGCGAATGGGGTTCTGAATAGTTACACTAATTTTATCATCAACTTCGTTATGTATCAGGAGGATACCTACCGCTTGTTCCCAACGACCTGCTTCACCATCCTGATATCTTTAAACCACCAAATCTACATGATTTAGAGTTCCTACTTCCCCGCTACTCTCTCGCAAATAGATTCCTGTTTTCTTAATCTCTGCGTGCAAGGTATTCTGCTCATCCTTGAGACTAAACTGCGTGTCTGCGTTTCCCAGATAAATAGCACCCACATCCGCCTGCTTCAGATCCATCAGATAGTCATTTCCATCTGCATCCTTGGTCCAGACTTTTAGCTTAGAGAAGATATTGTCATTCTCATCAATCCAGCCATTTCCATCTTCATCGTAGGCCGCAAGGTCCCTGAACCCGTCTCCACTGCTTGTCCCGAATAGCTCTGAACCATCATTGATTCTGCCGTCCCCGTTTTTATCCAGAGCTATAAAGCCGGAGTCCTTCCCTGCAAAGGAGATTTGCTCTTCCTTTCCGTCTGCATCCAAATCAAAGAAAAACTTCTGGTCACTGACAGATGCGATATTTGTGTCCAGGTTAATCATCAGAGGATCTGTCTTGATATAGTCCTTTACCTCAATCATGTCAATCTGTTGCATAAATGCCCTGGACATAGACACTTCTATGTGAAAATCAATATTTCTTCCATCTGCAGTATGAACCAAGCCTTTGGAAGCAAATGTAGTACTCTCCGCCTCACAGGAAAATCCACTGGTAGCAGTAATTCTCTGCCATGTGGTACCTGTCCCGTTGGTTCCTATCTGAATCGCTCCTGCACCGTTAGCCTCCTGGCGATTTAAGCTTATCACACCTAGGCTGATAACCTTATCAGCGTCAATGCGAAATGCCGAACCCGCGTATTTTCGATATTGGGCAGAACGCAAATCCAGGACATTTCCCTGCTCCCTTGGCTTGATTTTACAATCCTCCGGAATTTCTTCTCCCCTTAAGGACGCCAGTATCCGTCTGAGCATTTTGATTTTCATATCGTACTCATCCGGCAAATCATACTGGCCTTGTGTTTGGTTTGCCTTCAGTTGCTCAGCCATTTTCTGCAGGAAACGCATCTCATTTTCCTGCTGTTTCTGTTTCGCACTCTCTTTTTCCTGCTTCTGATAATCTACCATGGCTTCCTTTAGGCTTTTTCCCTTGGCCTCCTGAGAAAGAGTCAGAATTGCGCCAACCGCATCCTTGGATTTAGCAGCCTCCATGGTCAGAGTTTCCTTTTGCTCATAAAATGTCTCCTGATGAGCTGAGGACATAAGAACAGAACTGTTTTGAATTTTCATATTGGACTCCTTTCCTTCTGAGCCGGTAATTCCTTTTACCGGGTGATATAACAGTTTATATATATATCGGCTGTATAATCAAAGGATTGAAGTCTGTTTCACAAGATATTCCGGTTAGCTTCTCAA
>CAMAHO010000048.1 GCA_945834545.1 uncultured Lachnospiraceae bacterium
TATACACGAGTTTTTTCTAAATTGCAAGCTTTTTTTTCAGAGGTGTGGGGGACAAGCTTTTTCACACTGCTAAGGCACAGGAAAGCAACACCAGTACCATACCTAACACCTGGATGGGTTGCATTCCCTCTTTATATAGAAGAAACCCAACCAGCGAAGCCACTACTGGCTCCACGGAAGCCAGGATGGAGGCCTTTCCGTTTTCCAGTCCCTCTAACCCTCTGGTGTATAAAATATAGGGTGCTATTGTAACCAAAGCGCATATGGCAAACAGAAAGAGAAGTTCGGATGCCGAGGCCTCCAAGCAGCTCATGGCATGTCCCCAGTTTATCATAGGGGCAAGTCCTATGGCAGAAAACACGAAGGTATAGGTAGTTATGGTCAGGCTGTCATATCCCTTCTTTATAGCATACCTGCCAAAAATACTGTACAACGCATAACCAATACCGGCTCCCAAGCCGGAAAGCAGTCCCATTGTGCTGATCTGCAAACCGGCAAGTCCACCGGAGACACAAACACACCCTAAGAAAGCCAATACCACTGCCACAATTTTCTTCCCGGTGAAGCGCTCCTTAAATAAGAAAAAGGACATCACCATAACAAAGGCCGGCGCTGTATAGAGCAAAATAGCAGCGGTAGACAAAGCTGTAATCGTCATGCAGTAGAAATAACAGATGTTAAAAAAGGTAATGCTAAGCAGTCCCGTTCCAATGAAACACCAAACATCCCTTATGGCGATGTGTAATTTCTCCCTACGAAAAAGAAACAGAAATGCAAGCATACACGCAGCCGTAAAAAACGACCGAAAGGCGGCCACCTCTATCGAGGTAAAGCCACCTTCATTCATAGTCTTAACAAGAATTCCCATGCAGCCCCAAAGGCAACCTGCTGAGAATACAAACAATCCGGGAAATCTCCTTTTCACGTTATATCTCTTCCTTTGCAGAATCTACCAGATTTTGTACTTCCTTTGAAGGCTCCTTGTCAAGCAGTGAAACCACAACTGCTACAACGAGACAAGCCAGGAAACCTGGAATGATTTCATAAATATTTGTGCTGGCTGACAGGAATGCATACCATACTGCGTCTACCAGAAAACCTGCCACGATACCGGAAACCGTTCCCTTAAAGGTAAGTCTCTTCCAATACAGGGAAAGTAAGATAACCGGGCCAAAGGCAGAACCGAAAGCAGCCCAGGCACATTCCACCAATGCCATAATACCACCACAATTCGGATTCATTGCGATAAACAAAGCTACCACTGCTATTCCACATACAATGGCTCTTCCGGTCCAAAGCATCTCCTTATCCGATGCATTCTTTCTTACCACCGGCTTATATACATCGGAGGCAAAGGCAGAAGAGGAAGCTAACAGCTGGGAATCTGCTGTACTCATGGAAGCAGCCAAAATAGCTGAAAGCAGGATGCCCGCTATCAAAGCCGGGAAGATTTCACCTACCATAGTGATAAAGACAAGACTCTGAGAGCCTGCTTCCAGGGCTGTGCCCAGGAACTTATGTCCCACAAGACCCACTACCGAAGCCATACCCAAAATCAAAGCCGTCCATACAGAACCGATAACTCTTGATTTTTTCATTTCCTTTTCCGAACGAATAGACATATAACGCACCAAAATATGGGGCATACCAAAATAGCCAAGTCCCCATCCCAATCCGCTTAGGATGTCAGAGATGCTCTTCCAATTTAAGCTGCCTCCGGAAAGAGGATTGTAATAATTCTCTTCCGTAACCACCTGTGCTATAGGAGCAAAATCACTGGCATTCATAATGAAACAGGCAACAATAGGAGTCACCATTAATGCTGCCAGCATTAACATCCCTTGGAAAAAGTCCGTCCAGCACACCGCATTGAAACCACCCAAGAAGGTATATAGTACAATAATACAGGTAGCTCCAATCATAGCCACATTTTTATCCATGCCAAATACTCTGTTGAACAAATCCCCACAGGCTACAATACTGGATGCTGCATAGACACAATACGCAATAATGAAAATCACCGCACAGATAATCTGCAGTACCGGACTGGTGGCCTGAAATCTCTTGGTCAGGTACTGAGGAATGGTTATCGCATCCCCTGCTTTCATAGAAAGCCTTCTCAGTCTGGGAGCCACAAACACCCAAGCACAGACCGTACCAATCAGTAGGCCCACAGAAATCCAAACCTGTCCCATACCATATAAATAGATAGAGCCGGGCAGTCCCATCAAAACCCAGGCGCTCATATCACTGGCGCCGGCACTCAAGGCAGCAACCCAACCATTCATATTTCTGCCGCCAAGAAAGTATTCCTTATCTCCTCCCACGCTCTTTCTGGATTTGATAAAGAAGCTGATACCAACTCCTAAGACCACCAGCAAGTACACCACAAATGCAATTGCTTCGTAAGTATTGTTCATAGTACACCACTTTCCATTTATCCATAAGTTTTTCTAATGAATAAATAATTTATTTTAATCTATTGTATATTACATACTATACCTGCAAATTGCAAGCCTTTTCTTGTAAATTCCCAAAAAAGTGTTATGATGTATGCAGGTGGTCCTGGGGACGCTAAATTGTGGCTTTTTTATTGTCCCTAGTGGCTCACAACTGATTGAGCCACTAGGGACAATAAAAAAGCCACAATTTAGCGTCCCCAGGACCACCACCTACCAAAGGAGTTTTTCATGATTACAAAGAAATATCAGATTTTTTTGAAGGTTGCCAGACTGGGTTCCATTTCCAACGCAGCGAAAGCCCTTGGACAGACACAGTCCAGCGTCACCCAGGCGTTACACGCATTGGAAGGGGAGCTGCACCTTACCCTCTTTGACAGAAGCAGAACCGGAGTAACCTTAACCGCTCAGGGAAAAGCCTTGCTTCCCTATGTAGAAGCAGTAGAGGAAAGCGAAAACCGACTGCTATCCTATGCCGCGGACCTGGCTGCCAAAAAGCAAACCGTCCTTCGCATCGGAACCTTCACCAGCGTCGCTGTCAATTGGCTGCCGGAGCTGTTTCAAAAGTACAAAGCGGTTGAGCCCGGCATCCGTTTTGAGATGAAAGATATCGGGTATAATAATATAGAAGAAATCCTGAAGGAGGAGGATCTGGATTTTTGCTTTGTTTCCCTCCCCTTATCCCAGGACATAAAGTGCATCCCTCTCTATGATGATCCGCTTATGGCCGTGGTAAGCAAGGAGCATCCCTGGGCAAACAAGCCAAGCTGCCCTCTTACCGCATTTGAAACAGAGCCGGTCATCAGTCTGATTGAAGAACTTAACCAGGACGCCAGATCTGTATGGACAACCCATCACATTCATCCAAATATACAGTATGTCACCAAGGATGATTATGCGATGTTAGCTATGGTAGAAAAAGGGTTGGGCATCTGTATTGTCCCCAAATTACTGCTGCAGGATACCAGCAAGGAGGTCATTGCTCTGCCGTTAAATCCACCGTCTTACCGCACCATAGGACTTGCCTTCCCGCCCGGCAAGGAGGCTAGTCAGGCCACCCTACAATTTGTGTCATTTATAAAACAGGAAATCAAAGTGTTGGAATCCTAAATATCGGGCAATTTCGATACGCGAGATACAATTACGACAAGAAAGGATACCCACCCATGTGGATTGCTAACAATTGGAAAGACTACGAGGTTCTTGATACCTCAAACGGAGAAAAATTAGAACGCTGGGGAGATTTCATCTTAGTTCGTCCCGATCCTCAGGTCATCTGGAATACTCCTCACAAAAACCCAGGCTGGAAAAAGAAAAACGGTCATTATCACAGAAGCACAAAGGGCGGAGGAGAATGGGAGTTTTTTCATTTACCTCAGGAATGGTCGATTTCTTATAACGAGTTGACCTTCCGCTTAAAACCCTTTAGCTTTAAGCATACCGGCCTCTTCCCGGAGCAGGCCACCAATTGGGATTGGTTTTCCAATCTGATTCGTCAGGCAAACCGCCCTATAAAAGTATTAAACCTATTCGCCTACACCGGAGGTGCCACCTTAAGTGCCGCCGCTGCCGGTGCTGCCGTCACACATGTGGATGCCTCCAAGGGTATGGTTGGTTGGGCTAAGGAAAATGCCGTTGCTTCCAACCTTGGAGACGCCCCTATTCGATATCTGGTGGACGATTGCGTAAAGTTTGTGGAGCGGGAAATCAGACGTGGAAACCGGTATGATGGAATTATTATGGATCCCCCTTCTTATGGCAGGGGACCGAAGGGAGAAATCTGGAAGATTGAAGAAAGCATCTACCCTTTCATCGAGTTAACAACCAAGCTGTTAAGCGAGAATCCTCTCTTTTTCCTGGTAAACTCTTACACCACAGGCTTGCAGCCCGCCGTTCTTTCTTATATGATGAATCTATGCATCACAAAGAAATTCGGTGGTACAGTAGAGGCCTCCGAGATAGGTCTGCCCGTAAAAGAAAACGGCCTGGTGCTTCCTTGCGGAGCCTCCGGCCGTTGGTATCTTTCCTAAAGGGATTAGGATTGTTGTTCCTTCATAAGATCACGCTTATGGTGTCTGTTTTTAATAATATACATGGAACGATCCGCTTTTTTGAAACAGTCCTCCACGCTCAGTGTGGAGGATTTTTCAATGATAACAGCTCCCACACTAATGGACAATGGGAATGCAATCTTGGCCTCCTCCGAGACTTCCTTCAGCACCCGGTTAATCTTCTGTTTGATGCGCTTCTGCTGTTCCTTTGTGTCACAGTCACCCACCATCAGGAACTCATCCCCGCCATACCGAACCAGCACCCAGCCCGGCAATGCCTTCTTAAGCGCCTTAGCCACCAGCATAATCGCTAAATCTCCGCTGGTATGTCCAAACTGGTCATTAATCACCTTCATACGGTTGATATCCGCAATCATCAGAACCGTATTCTTTCCGTTGCTGCGATTCTCCTCCAAATAAGGGATTGCAAACTCTTTATATCCCATGCGATTGTATATACCCGTCAGGGCGTCTGTTACGGACAGTTCACGAAGCTTCACATTCAACTGTTCGATACGCATATTGCTTCGCACCTGCTCAAGATACTGATTAAAATGTCTGGTCCAGGTGTACAGAATATAACTATCCAAAACGGATACATTATCCTCAAAGACACTGTAGCCCATAGCATACTGTTCACTGTGCATAGGCACCACTACATAGATGTGCCCACTTGTCTCTCGGCTGTTATCCCAGGGAATGATCTGTCTGGGAGACATCACCATAGTCGGTAGTGCCTGGCCATGTTTAATGTTTGCTACCACATGCACCCGCTCTCCATATCCGTGTTCCGGTAAATCTCCTCTGTTAAGGCCTGAGAAGAAAGCATCTATCAGACAAACACAGCAGTTTTCGCCCTCATATTCATTGTCCATTGTAAAGAAGGAGCTTAATGCCCGGCTGACCTTTTCTTTGTCATTGGCTTCTCGTAAAAACTTATACATTGCACGATTATGGCTGTCAAAGTCCATGCTGGTCTTCTTTTTTCCGTAAGGCGTACTGCGGAAGTCTTCCAACAGCGCATTCTCCTCCTTAGGACAGCCGCAGCTTTCCGAACAAACAAAGAAGGAATTCATACGATTTACCATCTTAACCGGCTTACCTTCAATACGCTCCAGGATATGCATCAATGCATAATATCCCAGACTAGTCCAGTCTCTCCCCACCGTGGTAAGCGCCGGTGAACAGGTCATCCCCTGCTCTATGTGATCATAGCCTGTCACTATGACATCCTCGGGGACACAAATCCCCTTGCTGTCAAGATAATTCAATACCCCCATAGCCATAATGTCATTGGCGCAGATAACAGCATCCGGAAGATGCTTGTTTTTTTCATGCCACTGTTCAAATTCACTATAGGCTATTTTATCAGAAAAGCTTCCTATCAGAATATTCTCCTCCGGCAACACAAGTCCATGGCGCAATACCGACTCCTTGACAGCTGCCAATCGTTCCTGACTTTCCTTATTATCCTTATGGCCACAGATAAAGACGATATCCTTTACCCCGTGCTTTTCAATCAGGTGATCCGTAAGATCTCGAATACCGATGGTATTCTCGGTTCCATAGAAATCCATGCCGTCCACCTCGTATTCTAAGGTGACGGAAGGAATTCCGGCTTCTTCTATTCGTTCCTTTAATTCCATAATGGCATACTGGAAATTAAAGGTATTGGACATCATAATAACTCCGTCAAATTCACGGAGGTTAGGAAGCAACTGAATATTAAGTTCTCCGCGAATATCATTCTCATCTAAACCACAAGAAAAATCAACAAAAATGAAAACGTCCGCATTCTTCTCTTTTGCGCACTTTCGAATGCCCTCTGTAACTGTCATAGCATAACTGTCACTCCAGTCATTTACAAAAGCCGCTATCCTTTTTCTTTTTTCCATAGTGCATCCTTTTTTGTGTGTATACTACAAATTTATTATATACAAAAAACCGATTATGTTCAATACAAACATGAAAAATTACCTTTCCAAATGTGCGATAAAACAGTATTTGTTCGGGTCATAATCACTGCCTGATTTTAGCGATTACTTTTCCGAACTTAATCCAATTCATAACATCTGATGAGTCCTCTTCATCAATGTAATAATTTTCCCCATAGTCTGCAACCGGCTCCAAGACGCTGGGTGTTGCTCTCCTGTATTTTCTCACATAGGCCTTTCCGCTTCTCTTGTCCACAAAGACACCTACATCCCCATCCTGAATCGGCTCCTTACATATCAAGAGAATGTCGCCCTTTATATAAGCCGGCACCAAGTAATTGGAATTTATTCGCAACCCACAACTGATTTTGCCGCCATACCTCCTCTGATACTCTCCAGCCTCCACCTTGTACATAATCATGGAATCCCAAAACATCCCGTCCTTTACATCAGCAGTGGGCTCCATGACAGTGATAAAGGATTCCTCAGGCGCTCCATCCTCATAGATATACTGCCCCTCATAATCCAAGATAAGCTCTACCAATTTCAACTGGGTGGGAGTCAGATTGTTCATTTTTCTGGCCAGTCGAATGATAGCATTGTCCTGCTCCAGCAAATCAAACATATACATATTGGTCATCTTGGATAAACGATGTACCATTTGCAGATCTATCTTCTTGGTCTCTCCGGATATAATTTTCTTATAGCCGGAAGCAGACATCCCCATTTGTTCCGCCATCTCGTTCTGGGTAAAGCCCATTCTGGCCCTCTCATATTCCATTCTTCTGACAAAAATATCTGCATAATCCGCAGTTTCAAAATAGTTTTGCATAGTCTAACACTTTTCGGTACTTTTCTTCCGATACATTTTGGGGATTATTTTTTCAAAAGTCACAAAAGTGTTTTTCCTCCTTCATATAATATACTTGTGACGCCAATCACAATTCTTATACATAGTCTTTGGAAGTATCAAAGGATGAAAACAGATACCGGGAAGGTTATTCAATGAATAGCCTTCCCTCAAAAGACCTCAGTCAAAATAACCAATATAATTGATTCTGTACCTGTTTCCCGGGAACAGATAATCAAATACATCCACAAAATAGTCGTCAGTCATGCTGGCGATATAGTCCACCACAATATCATCTGCAGAGTACTTCTCTGTCTCATATCGTTTTCCGTAATTTCCAATATGGCTGTTTATGTAATCAATATGATGAGTGAAAATGGGGGAAGACTTTTTGACCTCCGTATAATCCTTTAAAAGCCTATTGTATAGTTCTTCCAACATAGGATAAATCTGTTCGTCAAAGACTTTTGTATTGGAATCGTGACGGTAAATCTTCTGATAGTTTTCCTTTTTTCCTTGGGAAAACGCCTTGTAAAAATTCGAGTCCATGCTGATGTAGGGTTTTCCGTAGCTTCTTTCAATAATATGAACCGACATATTATTGATAATCTCCGCATTGATTGTACCGATTCCTAAATCCCCAAAGCAATCGTCCGACTCGATCAGTCCCAGCTTTCGTGCATCCTGTCTGTCCTTTCCCAGGTAAGCTATAATATCCGCCACTCTCATGACACAGGCTTCCAAGGTGTTTGGCACAAGTTTCTTCACCCCATCCTTGTTTACCATACAGTCTTGCATTTTCTCATCGAAGGCGGCAAAATCCGTATAGGCCCTGGGCTGATATTTCTCTAATTCCATCTCTCCGTTGTGGCAGATGATTCCGTCAAGGGTTTGTAAGCTCAGATTCACTGAAAAAATCTCATCCAATATCCTGGCACTCTGGATATTGTGATTAAAGTATTTCCCCGTTCTCCCATGGTAGATTTCACTCAGTTTATTCTCTACCGCGTGTCCAAAGGGTGTATGTCCTATATCGTGCCCCAGAGAAATGGCTTCAATCAAATCTAAATTCAGGTTTAAAGCCTTCCCAATATTTCTCGCTATCCTGGACACCAGCTGAACATGAACGGACCTCCTGGTGATATCATCGTTCTTGTACAACGAAAAGACCTGGGTTTTGTCCTGATAGCGATTGTAATAGGGCGTATGCATGATCTTCTCACAATCTCTTACATAGCCCGGTCTCCACAAAGTGGCTTTATCCCGGTCGGGATTTCTTCTAACAATGGCGTCCTCAGAGCACGCAAAGGGATTCTCCACATGATTTTTGCGATCCTCCCGTATCCTCTCCTGCAGCTCCTCTGACAGAGAAATATAGTGTTTCCCTCCCATATGTACTTCCTTTCCTTATTTGTCCGTAACAAAATTGTTCGAATGATTTTGGGATGGCCTACGCCATCCCATTCACTGTCTTGTACTTGTATAGCATTTCTGCATGGTTTTGTTCTTCTATCTGGATGTCCGCCAAGAGCTTGCGTATCTCAGACTGGCTGAAATTAAAGACATCGGAATTGTACTCTGTGGAAATCATCTTTTCAGCAGCAATGCAATCTGTTGCCAGAAAGGCATCGCTCGCCTTGTCCTCCGACTGCTCCATATTGTCATAGGTTGCCTTTGGAGAATAGTCCTTCCCCTCGCTGTCATTGCAATCACAAGAAGGGCACTTTCCGTTTAACACCTGGTTTAAAGACTCATGATGGGTACGCTCCCTCTCCTCCAGAGTATGAAAGAGATTTCGCAATTCCTCATCCTTCGCCAGATTAGCATAGCGATTGTACTTCTCTGCGCAGCTTAATTCCTGGGTCATCAAATCCTTAATTGTCTCGACTTCTTTTTGTTTTAAAGACATATCTTACCTCCAAATTCTTATTTCAGAGATAGTATGTCTATTTTTCATCAAATTATTCGTACTGCTTTTTTAAGGTTTCCAACAAATCCGGGAAGAATACGGACAGCTTTTCCCTATCAATTAAGCCATACTGATTTTCTGCCACTTCAATCTGTCCGTTATCCCAATACATGCAGGGCAGGCCGGTAAGCTCTGCACGGAAACAATAATCCTTTGCCCAAGAGCATCTGTCCGAAAGATTATCCTTATTCACAGCACCCATCTCCGTGATGACCACCCCATATCCCTTGCGGAGCATATTGGAATCCACGTTGGTCATAAAGCTCAACTCAGCCCGGTCCTTTCTCCAGGTAGAATAGCTCTCAAACTGTTCACAGAAGGCCTTAGGCTTGAACCCATGAATCCCCAGAAACAAATGTCCTTCTATGGTATCGGTGGGCATAACAAAAGGATAACCGTCCTCTGTAGCGTGGTCAGACTCTGCACTCAGACAGGAGACAATTAAGAATCTCTGTGAATTCATACCACCTAAGCTGCGGATGGTATCCACAAATGCCTGATTTAGTTCATTGACACAGCCTACTGCCTCCTCCTTGATGGCGGGCAGAATGTTATCCGGGTCATCGCTGGGGAAGCTCCATTCATAGTCCGTACCTGCTAGTCTGGGAGCATCCATCCCCTCAAAGATCAAATGCTCATCCTTATCCTGAAAGGCTGTTGCTATCTGGGTCCACATATTCGTCAGAAAGCTCTTGGACTCCTCCAACTTCTCATAGGAAGGATAATACTGGTTGTAATCGCCCTGAGAATTCAGAATGACATAAAAGCCTTCTCCCAAAGCCCAGTCTACAACCTCCTTCACCCGGTTCATCCAGGCGGAATCAATCACTCCGTTTTCCATATGATTATGCCAGGTCACAGGGATACGAATGGTGGTAAAGCCTGCATCTCTGACATAGCTGATTAACTCCTGTGTTATCTTTGGCATTCCAAAGCTGACCTCGGATTCAATTCCTATGCCTTCCTGTTCAGACTCTAATCCGCCGGCCAGATTCCAGCCCAATCTAAGCAGCTTGGAATAGGCTACTGCGTCTGCGGGAATCTCCCCTGCTTCGTGGGACACCCCTTCAAAGGTAATCCTTTCATCCGTTGGAGCTTCCTCCACTACCTCAACCTTTCTCTCGATATTGACCAAGGCTACCTGGTCCTGCGTATAGATATCTCCTACATCCACCCATTCCGTGCCACAGCCTGTCATACTAATCATAGCCAACGCTGCACTCAATGCGATTCCCCTTTTCAAGCCAATCCTTCTCATGTTAATTCTCCTTCACTATATCTGTTCATTTTGTCGATGTATGGCAGGCTCCTCGTAGGCATCCAGAAAATCTGCCCCCAGCATTTTTATTTTTTCTGCAAACTGAATGCCTTCTGTATTTGTCAACACAGAAACCACCAAGCTGAATTTCTTTTCAAAAAAGTTAAGCATCTCCATAGGAACGGATGCGTCCATTACCAGATAGTCCGGGAAAAGCTCTCTATAGGGAATCACATCCCGTGGATGAGGTTTCATAACCACAGTCCTGTTAGTTCCGTACTGTTTGATGATATCTCTGAATATCTGTTCTCTCACCGGCAGCTCACACACCGGCTCAGTCAATACCAAGAGTGTTTCTCCCTCCTGATTCAGTGCTGTCTTCAAGGCTTCTATATCCTTCACAAAAACACTTAACAAAAGCTCCTTGTCCTCTTTTGTCAGATGTGCTACCAGCTCATTTCGGGACTGTTGTATATAGTAGGGACAGGAGCACCTAATCTGGCTGATATCGTTTACTTCCATATCCAGACAGTATTTTCCATATCCGTTTTGTATAAAAATCAAATTCAGTTTTTTGGATAAAAAGGTCTTTAAGCCAAACATTCCCCTGTTATCATAGCGTGCTGTATCAAAGAACCACAGACAGTTCAGGCCGTCCTCCAGGGCGTGATAATAGATGCGGTTTTGATTCAAATAATACCCGATTGGGTCTGAATCGCAAAACACATATATCTCCTTGTACTCCCTGAAATCAACCGGAATGAAAGGCGCCTCCAGCTCTGCCAGTCTCTTGGTATACCGAATACGATTGTACAATGCCTTTGCCGGACGACAACCCGGTTTCTTGTATTTCGCAAGCTCCGGGAAAAAATCAGGTTTCTTTTCGTCAAAGTCTACCACTGCCTCAAAAATGCCACATCCTATAACCCTGCTCTTTAAATCCCCAAACTGAATCGACATATGGCTCAGAACCAGGGTAGCCTTTCCTCTCTGCTCCACCGGTAAATTCAATTCCTTTAAGAAAGCCACGTAAACATGATAAAAGGTATGGCAGACATAGATTCGCTCTCTCGTGGGTTGTCTCTTCATCCTTCTATCCTTTCTGTCTATCCCTTTCCATCATATATTGATATTTCATCTCTGCAAGAAGCCAGTCTGTCTCATTGTCAATATCCTGAACCTCAAGCTCCGAAACCTTGTAGGGCAACACCCTCCTGCCAAACAAAAGTCCGGTCTTTAAGAAACTATCCACCTGCAGCAGATAAAACTGTCCCGCATCGTGATACCAGCATTCTAAATCCTGGGACCTGGCATTTCGATATTCGGGGGTCACAAACATTAGTCCCCCCTCCCGCTCTACTAAAGCTCTCTGTGGTGGGTAAGAAAAGGCTACCACCGGAACCACGCCGTCAACCTCTCCGGACTGTAAAAGCTCCATAGCCTCTCTAAGTTTCTTGGCCGTTACAAAGGGAGCTGTAGGATAAATACAGCAGCATACATCAAAGCTTTGCCCCTGTTCCATATAGTTATATAACACCTCAGAAACCACATCTGCTGTGGTTGCAAAGTCATTTGCCGTTTCCGGACTTCGAAGGAAGGGAACCTGGGCTCCTGCTTTTTTAGAAATCTCTGCAATCTCCTCGTCGTCGGTGGATACCATAACCTCATCAAAGCATCCACTTTCCAGGGCAGCTTGAATGGAATACTCAATGATAGACTTCCCTAAAAAGGGTTTGATGTTCTTTCTGGGAATCCGTTTACTGCCACCTCTGGCGGTAATCACAGCAATGCTTTTCATTGTCTTAAGCGACCTCCGTAATCTGCTCTGTATTATGAAACATTTTACCATTTTTAAGTCATTTCAGTCAATAGATTGTGACAGGTTACACAAAAATGTAAGCTGGATAAGCAAAAACATAACAGTTCAGTCACGCCATTCGCAAAGTCGCACCTTCGGTGCTTCCCCGCTGCTTCGCAGCTAGCTTT
>CAMAHO010000049.1 GCA_945834545.1 uncultured Lachnospiraceae bacterium
TCTAACACTCGCTCTCCTTACCGCTATTGTAATTACATCATATCTAGGATATGTTAAATTTCAGCAGGAACTCGCCCTCGTTCCTTTCGTTGGCGGTTATTTAATCAGAATGGCGGAATATATCACGCCCTTTTTGCTTGGGGCAATCATAGGCACTTATTTTAGCAATCAAATATACGTTACTTGGAAAAACGGTGTTATTGGAATACTATGTAGTGGGGCAATCATCTTTTTATTGTTTTACCCCATACCGCCCGCAATGAGATGGTTTTTATGGGTTATTCTACCGATAACACTATGGAAGTCAATACCCGAAAAAATCTTCAACATTTCGACATTCACACAATACCTTACCGCCCCCTCCTTTATTATCAACATGACACATTGTTATTTACTTGGTTTATACAAACCCCTTTTAGCACAAACAAAAGCCTTTACAGAAAAACGCCTTACCGCCCTAACCGTTTTGTGTGCTATTATTACCGCCTACGCATTGTATTACCTACTAAAAAAAGTTTTACCCAAAACCCTAAATGCACTTACGGGAAGCCGAATTTAACTTCGCTTCCCGAACTTTTATCAAGGTCAAACACAAGGCTTGCGTAGCCCTTATCTCTTTTTTTAGTCGGCAAATACCCTTGTAAGCCTTTCCTACTTAACTTACACACTCAAGTTTTAACTCTCCATGCGTAATTAGCATGAATTATTCACGGAACAGTATCTAAACTGATAACTGTGCCATGAATCTAAAAATTGATCCATGCAACCATAACACCACTCAATGAATCTGTCAAAAGGGTATAATATCCCTGTGGCAGAGTTCAGAGCAGTTATTAAGCTGTCAAGATTCGTTAATCATTGCTATTCCAGCTGTACATTCAGCTTACCGATACTTGAAAGTGTCTCATAGAATACATTCTTATAAGGGCATCTGCTACACAGTTTGAATAAATATATCTTGATGAACAAACTACTTTTGCAGCAATCTTAGCACTTTTAATTGTATAAATATGCTGAATAAAAAGCTTGCATTTTGGAAATGATTCGTGTATAATCGGCAAGGTAGTGATAAAGGGCTATCGCCAAACGGTAAGGCAACGGACTCTGACTCCGTCATTTCAAGGTTCGAATCCTTGTAGCCCTGTTAGGAAATCGGTAATACGGTTTCCTTTTTTATTTCCTATCTTTGGGATAACGCTTTTTTGTGTTGGTGCAGTTTAAAAGATAATCTACACTACAGTTGTAATAGCTTGCCAACCTGATTAGCAACTCTGCTGGAATGGCTCTTTTTCCGGATTCGTAGTAACTGTAGGCTACTTGAGAGCAATGCAAATACTTTGCAATCTGTTCCTGGGTCATATCTCTGTCTTGCCGCATCTCTTTTAATCGTTCAAGAACCATACAATTACCTCCCTCCTGTACAGATTTTCTATATTATGAGACAGATACTGGCAGAATCTTCCATTTTAAAACATATTGTTATAAAAGGAGCCTGAGTGAACTAGTATGCTCAAATACAATGAGGTTGGGGTATTATCAGCTAGCTCAGCTGTGTAAAGACCTTTTGTCCTTGGTATCCTATAAGGGTGTGGATAAAGAGTTTGTCTTTTATGAGCGAATGCGATATGATTAAGGATGAGAGAACAACGGAATGATGACTTGTAATAAGGGTCGTGATTTGATGCTGTAAGAGGCAAGGGCTGCCGTACTGCTTCAGGTGAAGAGGACTTAGGCTGTTTTGCCGAAAGGGGGGTGCAATGGAAAAGAAGAAAAGGGAAGCTACACCAATTCGTTTTTCAGTACGAAACAAGATTCTATGTCTTCTGGGCTGTTGCAGCCTGCCTTTTTTGGGAATGACAATCTATCTGTTAGTTTCACTCACTTCCTACAACAATACATACAAGGAAATTGTCAGCAATCTGACCATAGCGAACAATTATAACCTGAATTTCAAGGAGGAGATGGACGAGAGTCTGTATAAGCTGGTGGTGGGTTATGTCAGCTTTGATACCATTGGGGAAGACGCCTCCTTAAAGGATCCTTATGTGATGATTAAGGAGCTGCGAACGGAGTTTACCAAGCTGTTGAGGGTCACCACGCAGCAGGAAAGCAAGATGTGGCTGAAGAGTCTTTTGCGGAATATCAATACTCTGGAAGACCGGATTGATGATATCAAAGACAGCACAGGAAATGACAACAGCTATAATACTAACATTCAGGAACTGGATAACAACATTTATATCCTGACAGAACTGATTCAGGACGATATTCAGTATTACATCTATTATCAGACAAAAAATATGGAACATGTCACAGAAGCTCTCAACCAAAAGGTGCGAGAATTTATAATCCTGTGCAGCTGCTTTGTGGGTGCCCTTTTGATTGTTGGCGTCATCGTTGCTTTCTTCATTGTCTCTGGGATTGTTAAGCCTATCGGAAAACTCTATAAGGCTACGGAGAAAATTGCGGAGGGTGATTTCTCCGTAAGGGCGAGAGTGAAAAATGGCGATGAGATGGGGGTCTTAGCCGAGGGTTTTAATGCCATGGCGGAAAATATGCAGGACCTTATCGACAAGATTAAGGAAGATGAGGCAAAGATCAGAAGGACGGACTTGCGTCTTCTGCAGGAGCAGATTAATCCACATTTTTTATACAACACCTTGGATACTATCGTCTGGCTCATTGAAGGCAACGAGTCTGACCAGGCTGTCAACATGGTAGTGACTCTTTCCAACTTTTTCCGATTGGTTTTGAGCAAGGGAAAAGAGTTCATTTCCATTCGGGATGAGGAGCAGCATATCGCAAGCTATCTCAAGATTCAGGAGATGCGTTACCACGACATTATGGAATATGACATTCAGATAGATAAGGTGCTTTATGACTATCAGATTATCAAGCTCACCCTTCAGCCCTTGGTGGAAAATGCCCTGTACCACGGCTTGAAGTATAAGAGAGCGAAGGGATACATACATATCAACGGGGAGAAGGACGGCAATCTGATTCGTCTGACCGTGAGGGATAACGGCGTGGGTATGGAGCAGGAGGAGCTTGCGATTTTGCAAAAGGAAATCGAAAAGCCCTGTGAGGAGACGGAGAAGGGCTTTGGACTGGCCAATGTAAACGAGCGCATCCATATGTATTTTGGAGCAGAGTACGGACTCAAGATACAATCTTCCAAGGGAAAGGGTACCATTGTGGAGGTACGAATTCCTGCCATCCCGGTGGAACAGCAGAGAGAGGGCAGCTCCGAAGAATAAAGGGATAGATTCGTAAGGTTCGCAGCAGATAAACCAAAAGGCATAGATCGGCAGGGACTGCCACAGAAGTGCAAGGAAACTTACATTCGTAAGAAAAAGCAAAACCGGATAACACTGTAATTTTAAAGACATAAAATCAGGAGAAAACCATAACATGAAACGAATTGTGTTTGGAATCATCTGTGGTATGCTGCTGTTATGCGCATGCGCAGGATATTTTGACATGGAACCGGAGCAGCATGAAAATAAGACAGAGGATTTGGTGGTTGTGGGGGTTTCCCAGGTAGGCAGTGAGTCCGTGTGGCGGACGGCTAACACCATGTCTTTGCAGCAGGCGTTGTCAGATGAGAATGGGTATTTTCTTCTGTTTGATAATGCAAGACAGAAACAGGAAAATCAGATCAAGGCAATCCGCAGCTTTATTTCCCAGCAGGTGGACTATATCGTGTTTTCCCCTATTACAGAGGATGGATGGGAGACGGTGCTCACGGAGGCCAAGGACGCTGGGATACCAGTGATTCTGATGGACAGGCAGGCAAATGTGGACCCGGATTTGTACACAGCCTGGGTGGGCTCTGACTTTGAAGCCGAGGGGGAGAAGGCAGGTCTGTGGCTGGAGAATTACCTGAGGAAAAAGGACCGTGAACGGGAGGAAATCCGGATTGTGGTGCTCCAGGGAACCGAAGGGGCAACCTCTGTCATTGGGCGGACAAACGGCTTCCAGAAGGTGGCTCAGAAGCATTCCAACTGGCAGATTCTGGAGCAGGTAAACGGGGAGTACACCACCGCCAAGGGAAAGGAGGTTATGCAAAAGCTGCTTGAGACCTATGATGATATCGATGTAGTTGTCTCGCAGAATGATGATATGACCTTTGGGGCCTTGGAGGCAATTCATATGGAAGGATATTCTACCGGTGAAGAGGGGGACATGATTATCATTTCCTTTGATGCTGTAAAGGATGCTCTGAAGATGGTAGAGCAGGGACTCATAGAGGTAGATATCGAATGTAACCCTCTGCAGGGAGAGTATGTCAGTGAGATCATACAAGCCCTGGAAGCCGGAGAAACAGTGGATAAGAAGTGCTTTATCGAGGAAAATGTTTTTACAAAGGAAAATGTAGGGGAGTATATTGATAATAGGACTTATTAAGTAAGCTAGGTAGGATTGTGAGAATAGGTTGCGAGGAACCATTCGCGAGGAATTATCCATAGTTGGCATACATAGAGATATTTGATTCACCTGGCAGATAGTATAGAAAGGCGGTAGGGATGTTAAAGGTTTTTCTGGTAGAAGATGAGACCGTTATCCGAGAGGGATTGCGGGATAATATTGAGTGGGAAGAGTTTGGCTACAAATTTGTGGGGGAGGCCGCTGATGGAGAGATGGCACTTCCGCTGATTCGCAAAACCAAACCGGACGTGCTGATAACGGATATCAAGATGCCCTTTATGGATGGGTTGTCCCTAAGCAAAATTGTCAGCTCGGAGCTTCCTGATACAAAGATTATTATCATCAGTGGTTATGATGATTTTGAATACGCCAGACAAGCCATAGAGCTTGGAGTAGAGCAGTATCTGTTAAAGCCCATTACACGCATGAATCTCAAGAAGGTTTTGGCAGATTTGCGGGAGAAGATTGAGCAGAGCAATAGCGCTAAGGATTATCAATTACAGTATAGCAAGGAAATGCACGAGTATGAGCAATTTGAAAGACGGCGCTTTTTTGAAGACCTTCTTTCCGGAAAGATGCAGGTGAAGGATATCTATGAGGAGGCCAATAAGCTGTCCCTGGAGCTGACGGCAGCCAGCTTCAATCTACTTTTCTTCTATATAAAAGAGGAGCGCAAGCTAGACCTTGAGGACGCAGAGGAGCTTGGCATCAGGCAGGAGGAAATCCTCTATTATTTCTTACGACACCCCCAATATATCCTGTTTCGACAGAATACCAATACCTTCGGGATTTTGGTGAAGGGTGATCAGGAGGTGGTGGAGCAATACACCCAAAAGGCCATATCCAAAATAGCAGAAGCCTGTGTCCTGATAGAGAAACAGATACAGTGGTATGTGGCGGTGGGAGAACCGGTGGAGAGATTAAGCTTGCTGGCAGACAGCGCACAGAATGTAAATCATTATTTGGCTTATCGATTCTTTCTACCGCAGATTCATGTTCTCACCAAGGAGGTTGTGGACCAGTATTCCAATGCCCAGGATGGGAAGACCATAGATGCAGTGGATTACAAGCAGTTAAACCCGGAGATTATCAAGGAATTTCTGTATCGTGGAAATGAGAATGAGGTGGCTGATTTTGTGGAATCCTATTTATTGGGAATTGCAGAAGCTCTGGAGTCCAGGATGTTTCGGGACTATATCATATTGAATATTCGGTTCTCGGTGGAGGGCTTTTTGGAGGAGACGGGAATTCCCAGACAGGACTATCAGGAGAAACTAGAGCAATTTCATCCGGATGTGAATATGACCTCCAAGGAGGTGGGCTCCTATTTCCAGGGCCTGTTGTCCATGGCAATGGAATTTAACAAGCGCAAAAATGAGGACCAGGGCAGGAGCGTTCTGAGCAAGGTAGTTGAGTACATAGACCAGCACTATGAACAGGAAAGTCTGTCCTTAAATGAGGTGGCAGAATACGCAGAGGTAAGCGCCAGCTATTTAAGCGCTACCTTCAGCCAGGGAATGCAGGTCACCTTTGTGGAGTATGTGACACAAAAGAGAATGGAGAAGGCAAAGAAGCTTCTTCGGACTTCTACCTTGTCTACGGGTGAAGTCTCTGCCCAGGTGGGATTTAAGGATCCTCATTATTTCAGCTTCGTCTTTAAGAAAACCCAGGGCATGAGCCCACGTGAATATCGTTCCGGCAAGGCTAAGGCGTAGCGCATATCTTAAGCATCCGGCATGGTGCTTTCCTGAATGAGCAGCTTCCAGGGAACCCTGTAGCTTGGAACCTTTAAACCTATGATTCTTTGCAGCATGGCCTGGCAGGCCAGAGAACTGATTTCCTTCTGCTTATGGTACAGTGAGGTCAGATATAGTTCATCGCTATAGCTTAAGTAGGAATTGTCGAAGGAGGTAATTGCAATTTCCTCCGGTATCTGATAGCCCTGCCGATGCAGAAACTTTGCCAGATGATGAGCCAGCAAATCGTTGTAGCATACGACGGCAGTACAACCTTTAATATGCTCCATCAAATAGTCGTCAAAGGACTGGCTGGAGGAGGGGAAGAGAAGGTGGGCGGCATCCTCTGTGCGATACCAGCATATTTGCTCGGAAGGAAGGGGAAGACCTACATCCCGAAGACCTTCCATAAACCCCTGGTACCGCTCTAAGCCCTGCAGGTCGTCAGCCTGAAAGATGCCGGCAATGGCGGTGTGCCCCAGGCTGGTCAAATGCCGGATTAACAAGCCGGAGCCTTGCACGTTGTCATCCATTACATAGGTGGTATCCATAGAAGTATATCGGTTAAACAAGAATACAAGAGGGCAGCCCTTTTCCTCCAGAGCCTCCAGCAAATCCAGGTTAGGGCTTGGAAGAGCACTCTTACAGCCTTCCAGAAGCAGGCCTCCCGGAGGATTTTTTAGTAATTCCGAAAGCAGTTCCCTCTCTATTGCCGGATTGTTGTGCGTTTCGTAGGCTTGAATAGAAAACCCCCTTGCTTCAAACTGAAGACGAAGGTCCTGAATAAGGGCGGGATAGATGTATTCCTGGAGACTTGGCAAAAAGACTGCAATCCGGTTTTTGCTTAGGGAAGAGGACAAGCCGGTCAGAAAGGTGCCGCTGCCATGGACTCTTCGCACCAGGCCTTCCTTTTCCAGTGTAGCCAAGGCCTCCCTTATGGTTTGACGGCTGACCTTATATTGCTTCATGAGGGCAGCTTCTGTAGGGAGCTTTTCTGTGCTATAGTCATGATGTTCTATGCTTTCTTTTATCTCCAGTGCGATTTGCTTATATTTAATTGCCATGGTTTCCCCTTTCCGGTTTCGGTAAAAAATATGTAACTATTCTGAGTCATGCAAATTTAGGAAATCAGACCGAGTAAGCTTGCTTACAGAGGGCTGGTTTCCTAAATTTATATGGCGAAGTAACCACATGAGCAAAAGGTAAGCTGCGCAGCAGCGATTTTGCGAATGTGGTTCTGAATAGTTACAAAAATATTTATATAGAAAACGAATATCCTGCGAAATGACAGGTCAAAATACCTAAAAATATTCACTATATTCTAAAAATAACGAACTTTTCTGTTTCGTTCTTACAAAATGCCATATGATTTGCAAGGTCAAATGGACTCGTTTTTCAATGAAAGCAAAAAAAATCCGAACAAAATATCGTAAAATCAAAAAAGAATTCACACATATTTTAATTTGTACTGTATTTGAATTATATAGTATAAAATTTGTATTGTAAACAATGAATAAAGCGCCAAAAATAAGTATTCTTACGGTTGACGATGTTTTTGCCCCATGATAATCTGATTTCAGAAAGTGATAGTGCTTTCAAATATTTTCATATTCTTTATGGGAGGAATACAAATATGAAGAGAAAATTATTAGCTTTATTAACTGCTACTCTCATGGTCGTAGGCCTTGTAGGTTGTGGCGGTGAAGCAGCAAGCTCCGAAGGTGGCTTGATCAAAGTTGGTATCATTAACAACGACCCTAACGAGTCTGGTTATCGTACCGCAAATGTAAACGATATGAAGGCAACATTTACCGAGGAAAATGGGTATGACGCTTCCTTCGCTTACAGCTTAAAGAACGAAGAGCAGATCCAGTCCGCTCAGAAGTTTATCACAGATGGTGTTGATTACCTTCTCCTTTCCGCAGCTGATACAGCTGGTTGGGATTCCGTACTTAAGGATGCTCAGGACGCAGGCGTAAAGGTTATCCTTTTCGACCGTACCATTGATGCTGATCCTAGCCTTTACGAAGCTTCTATCGTTTCCGATATGGCTAAGGAAGGTGAGACTGCTGTTGCTTGGTTAAAGAGCCAGAACCTTTCCGAGTACAACATCATTCACATTCAGGGTGCTATGGGCTCCGCAGCTCAGATTGGCCGTTCCGGTGCTCTTGTAGCTGAGGCAGAGGCTAACGCTAACTGGAATATCGTTGAGCAGCAGACTGCTACTTGGAACGCAGAGAACGCTCAGCAGATCGTTCAGGCTGTTATCGATGCTGGTACTCCTTTCAACGTAATTTATGCTGAGAACGATGATATGGCTAAGGGTGCTGTTGCAGCACTTGACAAGGCAAACATCTCTCACGGTGTTGGCAAGGACGTTATCATTATGGGTTATGACTGCAATAAGTGGGCTCTTCAGGAGTTACTTGCAGGTAACTGGAACTACGATGGCCAGTGTAATCCTTTCCAGGCTTCTTACATCACTGATATCATTAAGAAGTTAGAGGCTGGAGAGACCCTTGCTCAGAAGACCATCATCATGGATGAGAAGGGCTTCGATGCAACTACCATTACTCAGGCAGATGTTGACCAGTATGGTATCTAATTTGTACTAACATTTTGTAAGACTTAAGCGCGGTGTGGCGTGTACATACAAACGGCTCACACCGCGCTATTTTTCAGAAAAGGAGTGAATACACTGGTGAAAGAAAACGCTGTATTAGAGATGAAAAACATACATAAACGCTTTCCCGGAGTACTTGCTTTACAGGGCGTGGATTTTACTCTGTGTGAGGGAGAAATCCATGCGCTGATGGGTGAGAATGGTGCCGGCAAATCAACGCTTATTAAAGTCTTAACAGGCGTTTATGAAAAGAACGAAGGACAGATTTTCCTGAAGGGCTTACATAAGGAAGCAGCCATCCATTCGCCTCAGGATGCACAGAAATTAGGAATCAGTACCGTTTATCAGGAGATTACCCTCTGCCCTAATCTGACTGTGGCAGAAAATATGTATATTGGTCGTGGTACCGGAGTTGCTCAGAACTGGAAGAAGATGAACGAGGAGGCAGATAAGATTCTGCAATCCTTGGATATTCCCGCCAGAGCAAATCAGCAGCTGTCCACCTGCTCTATTGCAATTCAACAGATGGTGGCAATTGCCAGAGCGGTTGATATGGACTGTAAGGTACTTATTTTGGATGAGCCTACCTCTTCCCTGGATGAGCAGGAGGTGGAGAAGCTGTTTGGCCTTATGAGAGATTTGAAGGCCAGAGGCGTAGGTATTATTTTCGTTACACACTTTTTGGATCAGGTCTATGAGGTGTGTGATAAGATCACTGTTTTACGAGATGGTAAATTAGTGGGTGAGTATGAAATCAAGGATCTTCCCCGTGTTCAGCTGGTGTCCAAGATGCTGGGCAAGGAGTTGGATGATCTTTCCGATATAAAGGATAAAAGTCTTGTCTATGAGAAGAAGGAAGGGGCAGTGTCCGTATATGAGGCAAAGGGATTGCAGAGTACAGCAGGTATTAAGCCCTTCGACTTCCATATTGATAAGGGCGAGGTCAACGGCTTCACAGGCTTGTTGGGCTCCGGACGAAGCGAGTGTGTCCGCGCTATCTTTGGTGCTGACCGTGTCATCGCAGGCGAGGCTAAGAAATCCGGTAAGACAGTCAAAATTACAAAGCCAATTCAGGCTATGAAAAACGGAATTGCCTATTTACCTGAGGACAGAAAGGTGGATGGAATCATCGGTGACCTTTCTGTTCGGGAGAATATCATTCTTGCAACACAGGTATTAAAGGGCTTCTTTAAGCCTTTCTCAAAGGCTGAGCAGATGAAGTTTGCGGATGAGTATATAAAGCTTTTGGAAATCAAGACAGCTTCTACAGAAACGCCAATCAAGTCTTTATCTGGTGGAAATCAGCAGAAGGTTATTCTGGCAAGGTGGCTTTTGACACATCCCGAATATCTGATTTTGGATGAGCCTACGAGAGGTATCGATGTAGGTACCAAGATTGAGATTCAAAAGCTGGTATTAAAGCTTGCTTCTGAGGGTATGAGTGTTACCTTTATTTCTTCAGAGACAGATGAAATGCTGCGTACCTGCTCCAGACTGGTAGTAATGCGTGACAGAAAGGTCGTAGGAGAGCTTACCGGCAGTGATTTGACCCAGAGTAAGATTATGGAAACCATTGCGGGAGGAAGTGAAGAGACTCAGAGCAAAATTACGGAAACGATTGCAGGAGGAAGTAAAGAAAATGGAAACTAAGAAAAAAGAGAATGGTTTCTTAGTGAAATTAGGAAACCTTTGCAGAAATCAAATTTTTATTCCCATTGCAGCGTTGTTGATTTTGGCAATTTTCAACTTAATTGCTGACCCCAGCTTTTATGCAATCAAGCTGAGCTACAATGCCAATGGCTCACCTGTCCTTATGGGGAACCTGATTACGATTTTGGATTACGGCTCAGAGTTAGCGATTTTAGCAATCGGTATGACACTGGTGACTGCTGCCAGCGGCGGACAGGATATCAGTGTGGGCGCAACCATTGCCATTGCCGGCAGTGTGATTCTTCGAGTTCTCTGTGGAACCGAGTCCCAGCCCACCTCCTTGCACGCTCCTATCATAGTAGCTTTCTTGGTAGCTTGTGTGGTTTCTATGCTGTTTGGTGCATTTAATGGTGCACTGGTAGCGTACTTTAAGATTCAACCCATGGTTGCGACGCTGATTTTGTTTACAGCAGGTCGTTCCATTGCAGCCTGGATCAACAACAACCAGCTTCCGGTTATCAGTGAAGAGTGTTCTCCCACCTTTGGTATCTTTGGAAACTATATTCCGGGAATTCCCATTCCCACTCCGTTCTTTATTGCGGTTGCTTGCATTGTAGTGATTTTCCTGGTATTGAAGTTCACCAATTTAGGACTTTACACTCAGGCAGTAGGTATCAATTCCAAGTCCTCCAGATTAAATGGTCTGAATCCGGAATTCATCAAGTTTATCAGCTTTGTGATTCTTGGACTTTGTGTGGCAGTAGCGGGTCTTATCAAGGTAAGCCGTTTGAACACCATCAACTACTCTGTAGTGGCAAAGGACATTGAAATGGATGCCATCCTTGCGGTTGCTCTTGGTGGAAATGCTCTAAGCGGTGGTAAGTTTAATATGACAGCCTCCATACTGGGTGCTTATGTTATTCAGTTCCTGACAACCACCTTATACAAGATGCAGGTTCAGGCAAGCGCTCTTCCTGCATACAAGGCAATTGTAGTTATTCTCCTGGTAGTGCTTAGCGCACCTAAGGTGAGAGAATGGCTCGGCAAGCTTTGGAAGAAGCTGCGTCCGGCTTCTATGAAGGAGGTGGCTTAAGATGAAGAAGAAATTTAAGAATTTATCGGATACAAATCTGTTGTTAACGATTACCGTGATTGTGTTCTTTGCAATGTACATAGGCGCTATCGTTTTCCAGGGAAAGGGATTTTTAAAACCCCAGACCTTTTTGAACATCCTGAATGCCAACGCTGCACTGATCATTGTTTCCTGTGGTATGAGCTTAGTTATGATTACAGGCGGTATTGATATTTCCGTTGGTGGCGTAGTTGGTTTGATCACTATGTGCTGCGCAGTAAACCTGGACTTCCAAGGGGGAAACATCTTTACAGCAGCTTTGATTGCGGTGGGAGTTGGCTTGGCCTTTGGTCTTGTGCAGGGACTTTTGGTAGCTTACCTGGAGATTCAGCCGTTTATCGTCACTCTGGCCGGAATGTTCTTTGCAAGAGGACTTACAACCATTGTAAATGTCAATCCCTTTAATGTGGAAAATCCGGATTTTGTGGCCTTAAAGGATACCAGAATCCTCATTCCCGGTCTGGGCACTATCAATAAAGCCGGAAAATATGTTCCAGCCTATATTGAAATCGGTGTAGTTGTGGCACTTCTGGTGGTTGCCATTCTGTTTGTGGTTCTGCGCTGGACGAAGAAGGGTCGCCACTTCTATGCAGTGGGTGGCAATGCCCAGAGTGCATTGATGTTGGGAATCAATGTAAAGAGAACCAAATTTTTGTCTCATTTAATTTGTGGTTTATTAGCCGGTATTGCAGGCTTTGTGTACTTCCTGCATGTAGGTAGTGGAGCGGTTACCAACGCTGCCGGCATGGAAATGAATGCCATTGCCTCCTCAATCATCGGAGGAACCATGCTGACAGGTGGTGTAGGTAACATCATTGGTACCCTGTTCGGTGTGCTTTCCTTGAGTACCATTCAGAATATCGTATCGTCCGCCGGTTTGGATGATGCCTGGTGGACCGGCATTACAATAGCAGCTATGCTTTGTAT
>CAMAHO010000050.1 GCA_945834545.1 uncultured Lachnospiraceae bacterium
GTCGAAATACCCTTAATCCCTTGCTCCTTTGCCATATCACGAAGCTCGGACATTGCCATTTTTTCAAACTCTTCTCTCATGAGTCCTCCTATTTTGTCTATTCCTGCCATATAAAACTACAATAAAACGGGGGAAAAAATTGAAACCACCAGAAATGTGACTTCTCAGTCATGCTTGTATTATAATACACATAATAACAAATAGGAAGTCCTAAATTGAAAAAACTTGCGAAGTACAACAAAATATTATATGCTATTGTTTAGTGTGTGAGAAAATACTTCACAAAAATCAACATAGATTGCAGAAAAGAGGAAGGATTATGACAAACGCTGAGAAAGCATTAAAGATGCACGAAGAATGGAACGGAAAATTAGAGATTACCGCGAAATCAGCGGTAAATAACGCTGAGGATTTGGCAATTGCCTACACCCCCGGTGTAGCCGAGCCCTGTAAGGTCATTGCCCAGGATGCAGAAGCAGCTTATAAGTATACTATGAAAGCCAACACCGTTGCTGTGGTATCAGACGGCAGTGCTGTTTTAGGCTTAGGCAATATCGGCCCCTATGCCGCTATGCCGGTTATGGAAGGGAAGGCCGTTTTATTTAAGGAGTTTGGTGGTGTCAATGCAATCCCTATCTGTCTGGATACCCAGGACACCGAGGAAATTATCAAAGCAGTGACCTACCTGGCTCCCGGCTTTGGCGGAATTAATCTGGAGGACATCAGTGCACCCAGATGCTTTGAAATTGAGGAACGACTGAAAGCCACTTTAAATATCCCTGTTTTCCATGATGACCAGCACGGAACCGCCATCGTAGTTCTGGCCGGTGTCATCAATGCGCTAAAGGTTGTGGGAAAGAAAAAGGAAGACTGCAGGGTGGTTGTAAACGGTGCCGGCAGTGCAGGCGTTGCCATCACAAAGCTCCTGCTGACCTACGGTTTCCCCAATATCGTGATGTGCGACAAGGTGGGCATTGTGTCTAAGAACACCCCGGGGCTTAACTGGATGCAGGAAAAGATGGCGCAGGTGACGAACCTCGACAATATGACCGGCTCCCTGGCGGATGCTATGAAGGGTGCTGACATTTTTGTGGGCGTATCAGCTCCCAATATCGTTACGCCTGAAATGGTTGCCTCTATGAACAAGGATGCTATTCTCTTTGCTATGGCTAATCCTGTTCCTGAAATCATGCCCGATGTAGCAAAGGCTGCCGGTGCGAAAGTTGTAGGAACCGGCCGAAGTGATTTCCCTAACCAGGTCAACAATGTGGTTGCTTTCCCCGGTATCTTTAAGGGAGCCCTGGAGGGCCGTGCAACGCAGATTACAGAGGAAATGAAGCTGGCTGCCGCTAATGCTATCGCTTCTCTGGTGCCCGATGAGGAATTAAACGAAAACCACATCATGCCCGAGGCCTTTAACCCAAAGGTTGCGGAAGTGGTTGCCAATGCCGTAAAGAGTCATATTAAATAACTATGAACTACTATTCTCTAAGCAAGTATTTACAGGAAACTTATCATACGAAACTTTATAAAATAGCCTTGAATGCCCATATGAGCTGTCCCAATCGGGATGGCTCTTTGGACCATAGAGGCTGTATTTTTTGCAGTGAAGGCGGCAGCGGTGATTTTGCCGTTCCGGTGGAGGAAGATTTTATCGAAAAGGGAACTGCTCTCTTTGGGAAGAAACCGGTGGGTTCCCTCTTTATCGGCTACTTTCAGGCCTACACCAATACCTATGCTCCTCTTGACTACCTGGAAAAGGTGTACCGCAGAGTATTGGAGCATCCACAAATTGTAGGCATCTCCATCGCCACCAGGCCGGACTGTATTGGGGAGGAAGTCCTCTTGCTGTTAGAAAAACTGCGCAAGGAATATCCTCAAAAGTTTCTCTGGATTGAGCTGGGGCTCCAGACCATTCACGAAAAGACTGCAGCCTATATCCGTCGCGGGTATCCTTTGTCTGTTTTTGACACATGCGTACAGAAGCTTCACCAATTGGAACTACCGGTGATTGTCCACTTGATTCTGGGCTTGCCCGGGGAATCCAGGGAGGATATTCTCGCTTCCGTACAGTATCTGAACCGGATAAAGCCCTTTGGCGTGAAGCTCCAGTTGTTACATTTTCTAAAGGGTACGGATTTAGGGGAGGAATACCTGGCAGGAAAGGTAAAAGCACTTTCCAAGGAAACCTATGTCACCTTATTGGTCGATTGTTTGGAACAGCTCCGCCCGGACATTGTAGTCCATCGATTGACTGGTGACGGTCCCAAGGACTTACTTCTGGCTCCCACCTGGAGCTTGGATAAAAAGGGTGTGCTGGGCGCCATCCAGAAAGAAATGAAAGAAAGAAACAGCTATCAGGGAAAGCTGTGGGAGAAAGAGATTTATGATTGAAGACACATTCATGTTATATAAATTAATCGTTCTATATATGTTGGGAAGGGTTTCCTTTCCCTTGACCAACGCTCAGGTGTGCGACTTTATGCTGGAGCACAGCTACACCGACTACATGACCTTGCAGAAGGTGCTGGCTGAACTATCTGAGGCGAATCTTATTCTGACCTCCAAGCATCACAATCGCACCCAGCTCACTCTCACAAAGGAAGGCGCAGAAACCCTGCGCTTCTTTGACAACCGTATCGGCGAAGCCATCCGCCAGGATATCGACAACTTTTTAAAAGAAAAGGAATTCACGCTCCGCAATGAAGTCTCCATCCTGGCCGACTACTACAAATCCACCTCCGGCGAATATGAGGCCCGGCTGGTTGCCAAGGACAGGGACATCACCTTAATCGACATGACGTTATCCGTTCCCACTCTGGATTTAGCCATTTCCGTCTGCGACAACTGGCAAGCTAAAAACCAGGAGGTGTACCAATTCATCACCTCCCGGTTGTTTTGATGTTGCATTAGGGACGGAGTTTTTTGCTGCTCTGTGATGTTGGGGTGGTCCTGGGGACGTAAAAAACTGGCTCTTTTATTGTCCCCGGTGGTCCTACTTTGAGATACCTAAGCTAACAGAAGCCCGCTGTAGGTGCCTTTTCAACCACGCTACGAATGCTTGTTTTTCTAAATACTTTGATTTATACTTTGCAACCGTACGAGACCGTTGCCCATTCGCCGTCCTGGCTCAGGGGCAACTGCGTTCGACATCGTGTCGAACGCTCTCTGTGTACGGACAAAGTATTAAGAAAAACGAAAGCATTCTTCGCTATCGGTTGGAAAAGGCACCTACAGCGGGCTTCTGTTAGCTTAGATGCTTGCGATGGACCACCGGGGACAATAAAAAAGCCAGTTTTTTACGTCCCCAGGACCACCACCACCTAATCATATACCATCTCATCTACGGTCACAAAGGTATAGCCCTGTTTTAATAATTCGTCTACGATTTCCAACGCGGCGATCACAGAGGTGTCGAAATAGTCATGCATAAGGATAATGGAACCGTCCTTTACGCTGCGAAGCACCCTCTTTTTAATCTTAGCTACATCCTGCAAGCTCCAGTCCATAGAATCCACATTCCACAATACCGGAATGAGATTACATTCCTTTTCCAGCTTTTTATTCCAGGTGCCGTAAGGTGGGCGCACATATGCCGTCTCCTTGCCGGTCAGCTTCTCCAAAAGCTCCGAGGTTGCCGCAAGCTCATCCCTGAATTTCTTCTCGTTGGATTTCGTCAGACCAATATGACTGTAGGTATGGTTTCCGACCAGATGCCCCTCCTCTGCCATTCTCTGTATTACCTCAGGATGTAAATCGGCGTGTTCGCCAGTCACAAAAAAGCTGACCTTTACACCCCGTTCCTGCAACCCGTCCAAAAGTGTCATTGTATAGGTCGGATGAGGACCGTCATCAAAGGTCAGCGCCACTATTTTCGTTTCCGCATAAGCATCTCCCTGACAGGCCTTGCTTCTGCTAATCTCTCCCTGCACCAGCAGGAAAATTTCCAATAAAAGAAGGAGAACAAGCATCCCCCACACTTTGTCACTATTTTTCCTAATTTTATGTACCACCCCATTACCCCTGTTATGCACGGTATCATTTTATTCTATGCAGGTAGAGCCTTGGGGATTCCGGTGGGGGTGGTCTTGTGTGGTCCTGGGGACGTAAAAAAGTGGATCTTTTATTGTCCCCGGTGGTCCCGTTCTGTTGTCAAGCGATGCCTGAGGCAGAAACAGCCCGCCATAGTTCCCTTTTCAATCCGATAGCGAAGAATGCTTTTGTTTTTCTTAATGCTTTGTCCATACCCAGAGAGCGTTCGACACGATGTCGAACGCAGTTGCCCTTGAGCCAGGACGGCGAATGGGCAACGGTCTCGTACGATTGTAAAACCAAACATCAAAGCATTTAGAAAAACAAGCATTCGTAGCGTGGTTGAAAAGGAAACTATGGCGGGCTGCTACTGCCTCAGGCTTCGCAAGGATGGACCACCGGGGACAATAAAAAAGCCAGTTTTTTACGTCCCCAGGACCACCACCACCTAATCATATACCATCTCATCTACGGTCACAAAGGTATAGCCCTGTTTTAATAATTCGTCTACGATTTCCAACGCGGCGATCACAGAGGTGTCGAAATAGTCATGCATAAGGATAATGGAACCGTCCTTTACGCTGCGAAGCACCCTCTTTTTAATCTTAGCTACATCCTGCAAGCTCCAGTCCATAGAATCCACATTCCACAATACCGGAATGAGATTACATTCCTTTTCCAGCTTTTTATTCCAGGTGCCGTAAGGTGGGCGCACATATGCCGTCTCCTTGCCGGTCAGCTTCTCCAAAAGCTCCGAGGTTGCCGCAAGCTCATCCCTGAATTTCTTCTCGTTGGATTTCGTCAGACCAATATGACTGTAGGTATGGTTTCCGACCAGATGCCCCTCCTCTGCCATTCTCTGTATTACCTCAGGATGTAAATCGGCGTGTTCGCCAGTCACAAAAAAGCTGACCTTTACACCCCGTTCCTGCAACCCGTCCAAAAGTGTCATTGTATAGGTCGGATGAGGACCGTCATCAAAGGTCAGCGCCACTATTTTCGTTTCCGCATAAGCATCTCCCTGACAGGCCTTGCTTCTGCTAATCTCTCCCTGCACCAGCAGGAAAATTTCCAATAAAAGAAGGAGAACAAGCATCCCCCACACTTTGTCACTATTTTTCCTAATTTTATGTACCACCCCATTACCCCTGTTATGCACGGTATCATTTTATTCTATGCAGGTAGAGCCTTGGGGATTCCGGTGGGGGTGGTCTTGTGTGGTCCTGGGGACGTAAAAAAGTGGATCTTTTATTGTCCCCGGTGGTCCCGTTCTGTTGTCAAGCGATGCCTGAGGCAGAAACAGCCCGCCATAGTTCCCTTTTCAATCCGATAGCGAAGAATGCTTTTGTTTTTCTTAATGCTTTGTCCATACCCAGAGAGCGTTCGACACGATGTCGAACGCAGTTGCCCTTGAGCCAGGACGGCGAATGGGCAACGGTCTCGTACGATTGTAAAACCAAACATCAAAGCATTTAGAAAAACAAGCATTCGTAGCGTGGTTGAAAAGGAAACTATGGCGGGCTGCTACTGCCTCAGGCTTCGCAAGGATGGACCACCGGGGACAATAAAAAAGCCAGTTTTTTACGTCCCCAGGACCACACAGAAACACCCAGGAACAAGCTATTCTTCCGCTTCCCTCTTGATTCTGGCCATATGCTCCCTGATTTTCTGCTCATAGCCGTTTCCGGACGGCCTGTAAAATTCCTTCCCGTTTAATTCATAGGGAAGATACTGTTGCTTTACATAATTATTTTTGTAGACATGGGCATATTTATAGCCCACTCCATGCCCCAGCTTCTGGGCGCCCTTATAATGGGCATCCTGCAGATGAGAAGGAATTGCCAGGTTGCCGGATCGGGCAACCTCGTTCATAGCCTCCTCAATGGCAACACAGCTGGCGTTGCTCTTAGGTGCACTGGCGATATAGGCTGCTGCTTGGGATAGGATAATCTGTGCCTCCGGCATACCCACACGCTCTACCGCAAGGGATGCATTTGTGGCAACCACCAAAGCCTGGGGATCCGCATTTCCCACATCCTCCGAAGCACAAATCATCATCCTTCTGGCAATGAAGGTCACGCTCTCTCCTGCATACAGCATGCGAGCCAGATAATAGACAGCGGCATCCGGGTCAGAGCCCCTCATACTCTTAATAAAAGCTGAAATGGTATCATAGTGATTATCTGAATTTTTGTCATACCGTATTGCCCTCTTTTGAATACACTCCTCGGCCACTTCCAGGGTAATGTGAATCTGTCCGTCCTCGCTTCGGGCGGTGGACATAACCCCCAGTTCAATGGCATTCAGGGCGTGTCTGGCATCCCCACCGGAAATATCCGCCAGAAACTCCAGTGCATTCTCATCAATGGTGGCATTAAAGCTCCCCATTCCTCTGTCTGGGTCATACACAGCTTTTCGCAGGAGCTTCTTGATCTCCTCCTTATCAATTGGCTTCAATTCAAAAATAAGGGACCTTGAAATAAGAGCCCCGTTCACTTCAAAATATGGATTTTCTGTCGTAGCACCAATCAATATCAGTGTTCCATCTTCTACAAAGGGAAGCAAAAAATCCTGCTGGCCCTTGTTAAATCGATGTATCTCATCAATGAAAAGAATCGTTCTTCTGCCGTACATACCCTTTTCATTCTTTGCCTTCTCAACGACCTCCTCCATATCCTTTTTGCCGGCAATGGTGGCATTAATCTGGGTAAAATAGGCACTGGTGGTATTAGCTATCACCTTTGCCAAGGTAGTCTTTCCCGTTCCCGGAGGTCCGTACAGTATAATAGAGCTAAGCTTGTCTGCCTGAATCGCTCGATACAGCAGCTTATCCTTCCCGATGATATGCTCCTGTCCCACCACCTCATCCAAGGTCTTGGGGCGCATTCTCGCAGCCAATGGAGCTTCTTTTTCCATAGTATTTGCCCTGGCATATTCAAAAAGATCCATTTTCTCTCCAACTACTCCTTACACGAACTGATTCTTGTCCGAATCATAGTGATAGTCTATTGACTCCAGCTTATCTGTAAGCTCCTGCCTGTCCAGCTGTAAGTCCTCACACAACCCTTCCAAATCAGAATAATAATCTCTAAGCTTTAGGTTGATAAAACTCAATAACATGACCGGATCTGATGGTATCATTGCAGCTTTCCTCTTTCCTTGTACACATTTTTCTTACGAGCTTTATTTACATACATATTGGCATCTGCTCTCTGTATGCACTGTGCCAGTTCCTCTTCCGGCTGGTAGGCAGCGTAGCCTATACTGCAGGACAACGGATAGGGCTTAAGTCCGGATTTGTTAAAGCCCTCTACCCTTCTTTGTATTTCATCAATCAATTCCAAAATTTTTTCTTCTTCTGCAATCTGCGCAAAAATCTGGAATTCATCTCCGCCCATTCTGGCACAGGAAACCTGCTCATTTTGAATATCGTTTAAAATCTCCGCAAAGCAACACAATGCCACATCCCCTTCTGCATGACCATAGGTGTCGTTTATGTATTTTAAACCATCCATATCTATACTGAGCAGATAGAACTTTGGAAGCTGCACTCTGTTTTCTGCCATAAAGGTGATCAGCTTCTTCTCCATGCATCTTCTGTTGGATAGGCCTGTCAAATCATCCACCACAGAAAGTCTTCTAAACTCTAACAAAACCTGGTTTTCCTCGTACAAGCTAACCTTATCCAAAAAGCTGGACAAGCCTAACAGCCAAGCCTGGAAAAACTCCCTTAACTCTCTGGGCTTTTCTGTTTGCAGGACGATGTATCCCATACAGTGAGTCTTATAATGGAGCGGCCAGAAATACAGAATTCCCCCTTCTTTTTTATACTTGGAAGGTAACAAATCTCTCCGTTTAAAGTGTTCATCCACCTCCTGCAGTCCTGACCCGGACATAACCGCGCGCAAGACCACATTCTCCGAGAACTTTTCCCGGCTGGTACCGCCCTCATCATATTCACTGTAGTGCTCACACAGAACAATAAAGATGTTATCATACGTGAAATTTCGGGCATAGGCATAGGCTGCATTTAACAGTTCTATTGTGGTATTACAGTTTTCAAAGTCCACATTCATATAGGCATTCTGCATCAAGGCATGACGCATATACTCCTTCATACGATGGAGTTCAGAGATAATCTTCCCTCGCTCAGGACGCCCACAGCCACAGGTACCACGATAATTCCCGTGAACAGGAACTACAATTTTTTTATCAACCTCTTTTCCTTCAATCAAATCCAAGAGTCGAAGTACAGCTTCTCTTCCCATCTTCTCTGCCGGGACGCGTACACTGGCAATCTTGGGGTCCGCATACCTGGCTTCATCTATATCATCAAAACCGGATACTGCAATGTCTTCCGGTATCCGATAGCCTCTCTTTTTCAGCGCATCACATACTGCCAAAGCCATATAGTCATTGGAGCAGGCAATGGCCTGGGGCATCTCTTCACCGTTTAAGAAAAATTCTACTGCTTCCTCGCCCTTGTATCTCCAATAATCGCCTTCAAAAACCATATGGTCATCAATTGGAAGGCCATACTTTTCCATGACCATTTTATACCCTTCCAGTCTCTTCCGGGCATCTTCCATCTCCATCCGGCCGGTCATGAAGCAGATGCGTGTAAAATGGTGGACGGTGATATAATGCTCTATCATATCTGCCATAGCGAAACGGTCATCAATTATTACATTATGAAATTCCTTAGACTCCTGGCGTAAACTAACAATAGGACACTGGGCATACTTCTGAATATGTTCAATCAGCATGTCATCCATTCCCACATTATCAAAGGTATCCAAGGCCACAATAATACCATCATAATCCTGTAAATAGGGTAGATTGATAATATTCTTCTCTCCCTCTGCGTGGAGGAAATTCTCACCGTAGGAGCCAAACTCTGTAAAGATATGTAACTCACACTTACACTCCTGGGCAGTCTCACGGATTGCCTGAGCAGCCTCCCCCTGGTAGTCCTGTGTAATTTGTCCCATAAAGCATGCCAGTCGTTTTGCCATACCATCCTCCAAAAAACATAGTTTCTAATATTTTACCAAAAATGAATTCGTTTTTCTATATAATTTGTAATTTTTTTATGAATGGCTCACTTGAACAGTTGTCTATTTATAAAAAACAGTGACAACCGGCAATAAATGCCGATTGTCACTGTCCCTTCAAGCGAATTTACTGGTTTTTGATTTCTCCCACAAGCTCTCCGTCACGCACAACTACATAAATGATGTCCTTCATATGCACCTGGTCGCTTAAAATCATTCGAGCTGCCAAAGTCTCTACATATTTCTGCAGATATCTTCTCAGAGGCCTAGCACCATAAATCGGGTCATAGGCATCTTCGATGATATATTCTTTGGCTTCCGGAGACAAGCAAATCTGCAGTTCTCTGTCTGCAAGGCGTTTGTTGATCCCGTCTACCAGTAGATTTAGTATGCCGGTTATATTCTCTTTTGTGAGAGGCTTGAACATTACAATCTCATCCAGACGATTCAAAAATTCCGGTCTGAAATGTGCTCTCAGTTCATTCATAACCTGACTCTGAGCCTGTGAGGTAATCGTTCCCTCATCATCGATGCCCTCCAGCAGATAATGTGCTCCTATATTGGAGGTCATAATTAAAATGGTGTTTTTAAAGTCTACCGTTCTTCCTTGGGAATCGGTAATCCTGCCGTCATCCAGCACCTGAAGCAGTACATTAAATACATCCGGGTGGGCCTTCTCCACCTCGTCAAACAGAACCACACTGTAGGGCTTTCTTCTGACAGCCTCTGTAAGCTGTCCACCCTCATCATAGCCTACATATCCGGGAGGTGCACCAATCAATCTTGCCACCGAGTGCTTCTCCATATATTCGCTCATATCGATACGCACCATATTAGACTCGTCATCAAACAGGGCTTCCGCCAGAGCCTTGGCAAGCTCTGTTTTTCCCACACCGGTAGGTCCCATAAACAGAAAAGAGCCAATGGGTTTCTCCGGGTCCTTGATTCCTGCCTTAGAGCGCAGGATTGCCTCTGCCACCTTTTCTACGCCTTCGTCCTGGCCAATTACCCGTTTATGCAGGACCTCATCCAGGTGAAGAGTTTTCGCCCTCTCACTTTCATTGAGCTTCTCCACCGGAATTCCTGTCCACCGGGAAATAATGCGTGCAATCTCCTCCTCTGAAACCTTCTCTCTAACAAGGGAACGGTTTTCATTTAAGGACGCCTCATTCTGCTCCAGCTGCTTTCTCAGCGCAGGCAGCTTGCCATAGCTTAGCTCTGCCGCCCTTTCCAGATTTCCCTCCCTCTGGGCAATCTGAATCTGGCTGTTGACCTCATCAATCTCCTCTCTGAGCTTGCTCAGCTTATCTACAGCATTTTTTTCGTTATCCCACTGCGCCTTCCAGGAAGCAAGTCGTTCCTTATCCTCAGCCAGTTCCTTCTGCAATACAGCCAGTCGTTCTGCGCTTAAATGGTCATCCTCTTTTTTAAGAGCAGCCTCCTCGATTTCCATCTGCATCACTTTTCTGCTCAATTCATCCAGCTCGGCAGGCATGCTATCCAACTCGGTCTTGATAAGAGCACAGGCTTCATCTACCAAATCTATGGCTTTATCAGGCAAATACCTATCGGTAATATATCGATGAGACAAGGTCGCTGCGCTGACCAGTGCATTGTCCATAATCTTCACGCCGTGGTATACCTCATATCTCTCCTTTAAACCACGCAAGATAGAGATGGTCTCCTCCACGGAAGGTTCCTCCACATGCACCGGCTGGAAACGTCTCTCCAAGGCCTTATCCTTTTCAATAAACTGCCTGTATTCATCCAAAGTAGTAGCTCCGATACAATGCAGCTCTCCTCTGGCAAGCATGGGCTTAAGCATATTTCCGGCATCCAATGCACCATCCGTCTTGCCTGCGCCCACAATGGTGTGAAGCTCATCAATAAACAGAATGATCTGGCCATTGGAATTCTTCACATCATCCAGGACAGCCTTCAGTCTCTCCTCAAACTCGCCTCGGTACTTTGCACCGGCTACCAGAGCTCCCATATCCAAGGCAAAAATGTGTTTATCCCTGAGGGCCTGAGGCACATCCCCTCTCACAATACGCTGTGCAAGCCCTTCCACAACAGCCGTCTTACCTACCCCCGGCTCACCTATGATAACCGGATTATTCTTGGTCTTACGAGACAAAATCCGTATGGTATTTCGAATCTCGTTATCTCGTCCTATCACCGGGTCCAGCTTTTGATTTCTGGCTTTTTCCACCAGGTCCTGTCCATATTTCTCCAAGGTATCGTAGGTTGCCTCCGGGTTATCACTGGTTACTCTCTGATTCCCACGAACCGTGGACAAAGCCTGTAAAAAACGTTCCCTGGTAATCCCGTATTCTTTGAATATTGCTGCAATCTCTTTATTCGGATACTTCAGCATAGCTAAGAATAGATGCTCCACCGAGACATATTCATCTCCCATTTGCTTCGCTTCATCCTCAGCAGAAATCAGCACCTTGTTCAGATACTGTCCCACGTAGGGTTGTCCGCCCTGTACCTTTACCCTCTTCTGTAAGGCTTGTTCCATGCGTGCCTTAAAATGTTCCTTTTGAATCTCCATTTTCTCTATCAGCTTCAGTATAAGGCTGTCCTCTACCGAAAGCAGACTGAATAGCAAATGCTCCTGCTCTATCTCCTGATTGCCATACTCCATAGCGATTTTTTCGCAATCGTTTACTGCCTGTAAGGATTTTTGAGTAAATTTCTGTATGTTCATATCCACCCTTCCTTTCAAATCAAGTATTGTTCTATAAGTAATATAACACATAGAATTTGAAATGCAATCTATGTTTTCTAAAAAATTTATAAAATTTTGGACCTGATAATTGGAAAAAGTACAATTGTATGGAGAAAAAGATTGACACAAAACTTTTACAATGCTAGAATATACGCGTATTCTTAATGAAAGTCATTGAACTCACATATTTTTGTAAGTCCTCATTGCTTTTCTGAAGGTTTACAAAAATATGTGATTTTTGTGTCCTAGTAAGAATGTAATTTATTTAAGGAGGTACCAAGATGAATAACGGTACAGTTAAGTGGTTTAACGCACAGAAGGGTTATGGTTTCATTACCAACGACGCTACCGGCGAGGAAGTATTTGTACATTTCTCCGCTATCAATGCTGAAGGCTTTAAGTCCTTAGAGGAGAATCAGAAGGTTACTTTTGATACCGAGTGTGATCCTCAGAACAACAGCAAGATTCGTGCTACCAACGTTACAGTAGTAGCTTAATTGCGAAACCAAATTCAAAAAGCCGCAGGCAAATTTGCCTGCGGCTTTTTCATTAGGGACGGGGTTGTTTGCTGCTC
>CAMAHO010000051.1 GCA_945834545.1 uncultured Lachnospiraceae bacterium
GCTTTCTACACAAGGAGCCTCGGATAAACAACTTAACCAAGAAACCCCGGACAAGCTTCAGGAGGACAGGAAATGTTAGTGGAAATCAGTTTAAACGGTAAATTCATAAAGGAAGATGTGGAGCCCGATGAGACCCTCTACCAGTTTGTCAGACGTCACGGGTGTTTTAGCGTGAAATGTGGTTGCGAGACCACAAATTGTGGCCTGTGTACCGTGTTTTTGGAGGACAAGCCGGTGTTGTCCTGTGCAGTTTGGGCAGTACAGGCGGATAAGAAGAAGGTCACTACCTTGGAGGGACTGCAGGAGGAGGCAGCAGAATTCGGAGCCTTCATAGCAGACCAGGGAGCAGAGCAGTGTGGTTTCTGTAATCCCGGATTTATCATGAATGCCTTGGCACTCTTTCGGGAAAAGCCAAATCCTTGTGAAGAGGAAATCAAGGAATATCTGGCAGGAAACCTGTGCCGTTGCAGCGGTTATGAGGGACAGATGAGAGGGATTTTGAACTTCCTGCAGTGGAAAAAGGAAAAGGAGGCAGGACAGGGTGAGGGTTGTTAATAAATCGTATCGAAAAAAGGATGCTATGCAATTAGTTACCGGAAAACCCGTATATCTGGATGATGTGGTTCCGTCAAATTGTCTTGTGGTAAAGCTTCTTCGCTCTAAGTATGCCCATGCCATAATTGATGAAATAGACACCTCCAGGGCAAAGCTGGTGCCCGGTATTGAGGCGATATACACCTGGGAGGATGTGGATCAGAATGGGTCCCGATTTACCGGCGCAGGGCAGACCTATCCGGAACCCAGTGCCTACGACAGACTGATTCTGGACCGCCATGTGCGCTTTGTGGGGGATGTGGTTGCCATTGTTGCAGGAGAAAACCAAAAGGCAGTGGATAAGGCCCTAAAGCTGATCAAGGTGAAGTATCAGGTGCTGGAACCGATTCTGGACTTTCACACAGCCCTGGACAACCCGGTGCTGATTCATCCGGAGGCAAACTGGGAGGCGAAATGTCCTGTTGGGGCAGACAATATGCGCAATTTAGTAGCCCATGACGAAACCGGAGAGGGTGATATAGAGGCGGTACTGGCAGACTGCGATATTGTCATTGACAGGGTGTATCACACAAAGGCCTGTCAGCAGGCTATGATGGAGACCTTTCGAACCTATTGCGAGATAGACCAGTACGGAAGGCTGCATGTCATAAGCTCCACTCAGATTGTGTTTCATTGCAGGCGAATCATAGCAAATGCCCTACATATCAAGAAATCTCAGGTCAGGGTGGAAAAGCCCCGCATCGGAGGAGGCTTTGGAGCCAAGCAGACCTCTGTCTGTGAGGTCTACCCGGCTTTTGTAACCTGGATGACCAAGAAGCCCAGCAAGATTATTTTTACCAGAGAGGAATCCATGACTGCCTCCTCCCCAAGACATGAAATGGAGATGCATGTGAGACTGGGAGCCATGAACAACGGGCTGGTGCGGGGAATCGACCTGTATACCCTGTCAAACAGCGGTGCCTACAGCGAGCACGGCCCCACTACCGTTGGACTTACAGGACACAAGTCCATACCCCTATATGCAAAGGCAGAGGCCTTCCGGTTTCGCAGTGATGTGGTCTATACCAACCACATGTCCGCAGGAGCCTACCGGGGCTATGGAGCTACCCAGGGACTGTTTGCAGTGGAATCAGCGGTGAACGAGCTGGCAGTTAAGCTGCAGATGGACCCCATGAAGCTGCGGGAAATCAACATGGTAAAGCAGGGCGATGTGATGCCTGCTTATTACGGTCAGGTCAATACCAGCTGTGCTTTGGACAGATGCCTGAATAAGGTAAAGGAAATGATGGACTGGGAAAACAACTATCCGGTCAAGGATATGGGGAACGGAAAGGTTAGAGCCGCCGGCATGGGTATGGCTATGCAGGGCTCCGGAATTACCATGGTGGATGTGGGAAGTGCTACCCTTAAGATGAACGAAGAGGGGTATTACACCCTTTCTATCGGAGCGGCAGATATGGGAACAGGCTGTGATACCATCCTGGCGCAGATTGCCGCGGAGGTATTGGAATGCGAGCTGGACGATATTGTGGTTCATGGGGCGGATACCGACACCTCTCCCTACGACTCCGGCTCCTATGCTTCCAGCACGACCTATGTTACAGGAAAGGCAGTAGAGCAGTGTGCTCTGGAGCTTAGGGACAAGATTCTGACCCTGGCCTCCAAGCTGCTTTTGCTTCCCAAGGACAGTCTTATGTTTGAAGGCAAAAGGGTGGTGTCTGAAGCGGGCGATAAGAGTGTAAGTCTGGAAGAAATCGGTACTGCCTCCATGTGTGGTAATGAAATCGAATTGGTCGCTACCAAGACGCATACTTCTCAGATTTCTCCCCCGCCCTTTATGGTAGGGGCTGCCCTGGTGGAGGTGGATACTCTCACAGGGGAAGCAAAGGTGATAGAGTATGATGCCTGTGTGGATTGCGGAACTCCCATTAACCCGAATCTGGCCAGAGTACAGGCTGAGGGAGGAATCGGTCAGGGTATCGGCATGGTACTGACAGAAAACATCCAGTATGACGAAAAAGGAAGACTGAGCGAAAATTCCTTTATGCAATATAAGATTCCCACCAGACAGGATTATGGAAAAATCCGTGTGGAATTTGAGAGCAGCTTTGAGGAGGAAGGACCCTTTGGGGCAAAATCCATCGGAGAAGTGGTGATCAACACTCCGCTGCCTGCTATTTCGGACGCATTGAGCCGAATCTGCGGGAAACGCTTCACCACTCTGCCCATCACTCCGGAGCAGATTGCCATGGCAATTGAGGATAACGGGTGACAAATAGAACATAAAAATATTTTATAACAATTCCTATTGACATAGTAGGAAATAAGTGATAGTATGCACTCATAGACGAAGAAAGAATCTTCTCTATGGGTGTTTTTTTAGGATTGTGGGAGTAAAAATGCAGAATAATCCGTAAAAATCAAACGGAGTACATATAAAATTTGAAAGGGGATTAAATGTATGAGCGATTACAGATTTGAAACATTACAGTTACATGTAGGACAGGAGCAGCCGGATCCGGCAACAGATTCCAGAGCAGTTCCTATTTATCAGACGACTTCCTATGTATTTAAGAACTCTGCCCACGCAGCAGCACGATTTGGCTTAGCCGATGCCGGCAACATTTACGGCAGATTGACTAACTCCACTCAGGATGTGTTGGAAAAGAGAATCGCAGCCCTGGAGGGAGGCGTGGCAGCCCTAGCGTTAGCCAGCGGTGCAGCAGCAATTACATATGCAATAGAGGCTCTGGCTCCGGACGGAGGACATATTGTAGCCCAGAAGACAATTTACGGCGGAAGCTACAATCTCCTGGAGCATACCCTTCCTCATTACGGCATTACCACAACCTTTGTGGATGCCCACAACTTAGAGGAAATTGAAAATGCCATTCAGGACAATACCAGAGCCATCTATCTGGAAACCTTGGGAAATCCCAACAGCGACATCCCAGACATTGATGCGGTAGCAGCCATTGCACATAAGCATGGACTTCCTCTGGTGATTGACAACACCTTTGGCACTCCTTATCTGATTCGCCCCATTGAACACGGCGCAGATATCGTAGTTCATTCTGCTACCAAGTTTATTGGCGGTCATGGCACCACTCTGGGCGGCATCATTGTAGACAGTGGTAAGTTTGACTGGAAGGCAAGCGGTAAATATCCCGGCATTGCAGACCCTAATCCCAGCTATCACGGGGTATCCTTTGCGGATGCTGTAGGCCCGGCAGCCTTCGTTACCTACATCAGAGCGATTTTGCTGAGAGATACAGGAGCGACCATTTCTCCTTTCAATGCCTTTTTACTATTACAGGGAGTTGAGACCTTATCCCTTCGTCTGGACAGACATGCTTACAATACCAAAAAGGTGGTAGAGTACTTGTCCAAGCATCCTTTGGTGGAAAAGGTAAATCATCCATCCCTGCCGGAGCATCCGGACCACGCGCTGTATGAAAAGTATTTCCCTAACGGTGGAGGCTCCATCTTTACCTTTGAAATCAAAGGCGGAGTGAAGGAAGCTCATGCCTTTATCGACCATCTGGAGATTTTCTCCCTGTTAGCAAATGTGGCTGATGTGAAGAGTCTGGTGATTCACCCGGCTACCACCACCCATTCCCAGCTTACCGAGGAGGAGCTGGTGGAGCAGAATATTAAGCCCAATACCATTCGACTTTCCATCGGAACAGAACATATTGATGATATTCTGGAGGACTTTGAACGAGGCTTTGCAGCAATTCAGTAGCGGACAGCGGGGGACAAAGGGGACAACGGGGACAGGTACATATGACTCCAAAGACCTCGGGGGTCATATGTACCTGTCCCCGTTGTCCCCCGCTGTCCCTACACAATTTCTGGTTGTGGTATAATCCGAAGAGTGCTATACTATAAAAAACAGAAATGGAACAGCATTTTCTGTAGGACACGGTATAGGTGGAGGATTAGAGAGTATGGCAGAAAAACAGTATTTAAGAGCGACAAATATGATATTTCCCATTGTATTCATTGTGAACCTGCTGATTACGACAGCGGCAGCTATCCGGATGGTGAGTTTAAGCTTTTCGGTAGGCTCAGTGGTTGTGGTGGCAGTTTGTGTAATAGCTGTAATCGGTATTCTTGTAGGCAGAATTGCGTATAAGAGATCCTATAAGGGCGGCATATTTATCATGGGCTTTGGAGCACTGGCTTTTACGGCCAACTGCTTCCTGACGGACAATGCAGCACTGTTTGCTTTGTCCATTCCTATGTTGCTGACTTCGCTGGTGTATTTGAGACGGAGACTTACCTATTTAGGAGGACTGTTTTCTCTCTTCGGCACTATCATTCTTGTTATCCGGAATTGGAGCAGTGTTGGGGTATACACCGGTTCTGTATACATCATCGCAGTTACACTCATCATTTGTGGTTCGGGGTTTACAGTAGTTTTGATTACGAAGTTTAACGAAGAGAAGATGGAGCAGATTGAGGAGAATGCGAAGAAGTCTTCGGCTATTGCTGAACAGATTATGAACATTGCCCAGAATCTGATTACTCAGTTTGAGAATGCAAACGCTTCCATGGAGGCATTAAACGCCAATGTTACCTTGAACCAGACCTGTATGCAGGATATTGCAGACAGCACGGAAAATACCTCAGAGGCCATCCAACAGCAGGCCATCAAGTGTGCTGAGATAGAAGAAAATACGGAGACTGTGAAGGAAAGGATGCAGCAAATGCTGGAGCGCTCCGATAAGACCTCCGAGAATGTTTCCCAGGGAATGGGAAGCATTGGCGAGCTAGGAGAGCAGGCTGCTATTTTACAAAAGGCAAGCAAGACCACAGAGGACAGTATCGAGAGACTGACGGCAAAGGTAGAGGATGTGAAAAACATCATCAGCGTTATCTCCGGTATCTCTTCTCAGACCAACCTGTTGGCGCTAAATGCATCTATTGAGGCTGCCAGAGCCGGGGAAGCAGGAAGGGGCTTTGCGGTAGTTGCTGAGGAAATCAGAAAGCTGTCTGAGGAAACCCAGGACGCAACCAATCAGATTGCCAACATTATTAACGAGTTACATACTGAGGCAGAGATTACAAACGAAAGCGTTGAAAACACCATTACCTGCGTGCAGAATCAGAACGAAAAGATTGATGACAGCTTAGCTAAGTTCAAGCAGATTTCAGACAATGTGGCAGATTTGATTTCCGCTATTAACGAGACAGAGACCTGCGTCAACCAGATTGTGGAAAACACCAATGTGATTTCCGAGAATATTACCAATCTGTCTGCAACCTCACAGCAGGTGGCAGCTGGTTCCAGCAGCGGTTTGACTACGGCAATTGACACGGCTGACAATATGAAGGAGCTGAAGGACATCATGAACAGTATTAACGAACTGGCGAACCAGTTAAAGCATATACAGTAAATACGAGAATGGCTGGGGGGCCATCTGCATAAGCAGGTGGCCCCTTTTCTGACTTGGGTACACAATTCTGATATGAGAAAAACAGATATTACAGGAACAGATATTACAGGAACAGATATTACAGGAACAGATATTACAGGAACAGAGAGGAAGGGTATGAAAGAATTTCTATATAGTTTAGTTGGTTTGATAGCAAAGATGCATCACTACATCTTGAAATTAAATGATCGCTTTGAATACGATTTTACAGATAAAGAATTACACTTCATAGTGATCGGGGTATTGGGCCTGGCTATGATTTTTGTTGTCTATCCATTTTTTAAGTGGCTGGCAAAAAAGGAGCATGTCATGGTGATTGCCTGGATTTATGTGTTTACCCTGATCATTGTTATTACCTTTGGAATTGAGATAGGACAAAAGATTACCAACACCGGAGCTATGGAGTTTGCTGACATTATGTTCGGAGTGGTGGGCTTTTTCGCTATGTTTGCCTGCTTCGCTGTGGCAAGGGGAGTATACCATCTGATATGTAGGTATACAAAGAAGCGATAATGTGGTACACTATTGGGGAATTTATTTTGTGAGGGAAAAGAATGACTGTAGCATTGTGCCTGATAACCTGGAATGAGTTGGAGGGCTGTAAACATGATGTTCCATTGATTGACAGGACTCAGTTTGAGGAGATTTATTGTATTGACGGAGGAAGTACCGACGGAACCGTGGAGTATTTGGAGAGCCAGGGGATTCCGGTGTACAGACAAACGGCAAAGGGGCTGAATCAGGCGTGCAAGGACGGGGCAGAGCACTGTACTTGTGATGCCTTTGTATTTTTTCACCCCAAGGGAAGTATTCCGGTGGAAGACACCTATCAATTTCGGAAATACTACGAGGAAGGATACCAGTTTGTGGTTGGCAGTCGTATGATGAAGGGCGCCCACAACGAGGAGGACGATAAGCTGTTAAAGCCCAGAAAATGGTTTGTGCTGGGACTGGGGGTATTGGCAAAGCTGTTGTTTCAAAAGGAAGGCAATACCATTTGGGATACCCTGCATGGCTTTCGGGGTATGACGGTGGAGGCTTTCAAGCGCTGCCGGATTTCCGACATGAGTCCTTCCATTGACATTGAGATGGTCTGCAGAAGCTATAAGCTTCGGTTAAAACGAATCGAATTTCCCACAACAGAGATGCCAAGAATTGCCGGGGAAACCCACTTCAAGGCGTTTTCCACAGGCAAAAAGCTGTTAAAGTATGTATGGTTTGAAATTAGGAGAGGAAACATAGAAGAATGAAGCAGGTGGACTATTTGATTCTGGGGGCAGGCCCTGCAGGTCTGACCTTTGCGAATCTGCTGAAAGAGAAGAGACCGGAAAAGAGCTTTCTTGTCCTGGAAGCGCAGGAGGAAGCCGGCGGGCTGTGTCGCTCCAAGGAGGTGGATGGCAGTCCCCTGGACATCGGAGGCGGGCATTTTCTGGATGTAAGAAGGCCTAAGGTGAATGAGTTTCTCTTTCGTTTTATGCCGGAAGAAGAATGGGATTTATACAACAGAGATTCCAGAATTGACATGGGAACCTATGAGATAGGCCATCCCTTTGAAGCCAATATCTGGCAGATGCCCCAGGAGGAGCAGGTGCGCTTCTTAAAGTCCATCGCCATTGCCGGCTGCAATTTAGGCCAGCCTGTCCCTGAAAAGTTTGTGGAATGGATTACCTGGAAGCTGGGGGATTTGATTGCTGAGAAATATATGCTTCCCTATAACAGTAAAATGTTTGGCGGGGAGTTGGACACTTTGGGAACCTATTGGCTGAATAAGCTGCCCAATGTGTCCTTTGAGGAAACCCTGTACAGCTGCCTGAATCGCAAGCCCTACGGTACCCAGCCGGGGCATGCGCAGTTTTACTATCCCAAGAAGTACGGCTATGGGGAAGTCTGGAGAAGGATGGGAGAGGCCTTAGAAGAGCATCTTCTGTATCACAAAAAAGTAGAGAAATTGGATACTGAGCAGAGAATTGTCACCTGCAGTGACAAAACAAGCTATCAGGCAAAGGTGATTGTGACCACTATTCCCTGGACATCCATCACCACCTTTGAAAACACGGATACTCAGATTGTAGAGTCTATTGGGGACTTAAAGTCTACAGGAACAGAAATCCGGTATGTGCCGAAGCAGTTGGAGACCAAGGCCCATTGGATTTATGTGCCGGATGCAGAGATTTCTTACCACCGGATTCTGGTGCGCCACAATTTCTGTCCCGGAAGCAAGGGCTACTGGCTGGAAACCAACGCGGACCGTGTGGAAGGCAAACCGGGAACAGCATTTTTGAATGCCTATACCTATCCCCTAAATACCATACAGAAACCCGGTATTATGAAGAATCTGTTGAACTATATGGGGGCAAGAGGAATCCGAGGCCTGGGCCGCTGGGGAGAGCATGAGCATTACAACTCGGATGCTACCGTGGAGAGAGCTATGGAAGTATTCCACGATATGGAGGGGTAATACAGTACCAAACACAGTGATAACGCTTCAGGTTAAGTGAGAAAGGGGATATGATGTGGGAATGTAGTTATTCCAGAGAACCCGTAAATTACAGGTTGGTCTGGCTTCGCTTGATACAAAAACTATGGCTGTTACCCTTAGGTGCTTTGGTGGGAGCTGTGCTGGTAGGCGGCATCTACTATGTCTCCAGGATGTATGTGGGACAAGGGAGAATTTATGAAGCAAAAACCATTTACTATCTGGATTTTGCTGAGGATTCAGCAGGAAACACCTATGATTACCTGAATCACTACACCTGGGCTGAGGTGATTCAGATGGACCAGATTGTGGGTCGCAGCCTGGAGCTACTGAAAGGCAAGCTTACCAGAGAGCAGTATCAGGAATATGTCACAGCTACCATTGAGTCGGATGTGCGGTATCTATACACAAGATGTACAACGCCACAGCCGGAATTGTCTTTGGAAATAGATAAGGCCCTGCAACAGGCCGTTTTGGAGTTTGGACAAAGCCAAAAGGAGTTTCAGGAGATCCGTGTGACCAAAGCAGCGGATGAAGCAGTGGATGTGTCCAATATACGCACCCTGAATGCTGTCCTTTTGGGGGCAGGCATAGGCGTCTTTGCAGCAGTGCTTGGATGGCTGCTAAAGGCCATTGGGGATACCTCCGTTTATCTGCCGGTTTCCTTGGAGAACAGATATCACGGGAAGTGTCTGGGGGCGCCTTCTATGGAGGAATTTCGCTATAATGTGGAGACTCTGGTGCCGCCTGAGAAAAAGAAATATCTGATGTCAGGGGATAGGAGCTACACCTTACAGGAATTGCCGGAGGGCATGCAGGAGTATCAGCTTGTGCCCAATGTCATTTTGCAACCGGACATTGCTAGTCAGATAAAAGACGGGGTTGTGGTTGTGTATGTCAAGGCAGGGGCGCAAAACGGAAAGCAGGTAGAGCGAACCCTGGAACAGCTCTCCAGGCAGGAGATTGTAGTAGCCGCTACCATGCTGGTGGAAGAGAATCCTTTCCTTATCAGGCGATATTACAGAAAGTAGGAGCAGGAATATGGTTTTGTCTGTGGTGTTCTACTTGACAGTTATGGCCCTGGTACTGACAGCGGCATATTTTGTCAACGGAAGTGTTCACAACAAAGGATATAGAGAGAACAATGCACAAAAAACTGCAGAAAAATCACGACAGGAGTTGTTAAACATAGTGCTGCTGTGGGGCATTTTTCTGGTTTTGTTTGCTGTGTCTGCATTTCGAATCGGGATTGGAAACGATTACTGGGCATACCGGAATAATTTCCTGGCGCTGGCCGGAGGAAAGACCAAGGTATCCTACGAGCTTGGCTTCAAGGCTCTGGTCCTGATTGTGCAGCATTTGTTTGGTTTGGACAATTATCGGGTAACCTTTGCAGTTATGGCCTTTTTTACCTGTGGCTTTTTCGTCAAGGGTATCTATGATACGGCAGATTGGTTTGTGATGTCGTTGTTTTTGTTTTTATCCAACGGCTTTTACCTTATGAGCTTCAGCAATGTGAGATACTATTTTGCCTTCGCTGTTTGCCTCTATGCCATGAAGTTTGTATTTCAGAGAAAATACATTTCATTTATTCTGTGGATTTGCTTTGCCGCTCTTTTTCATAAGACCATTCTGATTGCCATTCCGGCTTATCTGATCGCTTGGTTTCTGCGTTGGAATAAAAAGACAATATGGCTGATTCCGGCGGGGAGTCTTTTGCTGATTATGGGGAAACCGATGATTCGCTGGGTGATTTTCCGATTCTACCCCTTCTACGAGGGCAGTGCCTTTGATACCGGGGATGTGTCCTATATGAATATCTTAAAGTGCGCAGCAGTTCTGGTATTCGGCCTGTTGTTTTACAAGGAAAGCATCAGGGGGAATCAGAAGGCTGAAATGCTGTTTAATCTGAACCTGTTTGCCCTGCTGCTGTACTCCTTTGGCTCCTATGTGCCGGAGCTTACCCGAATCTGCTACTACCTTGTGTTGGGACAGATTTTCTTACTTCCCATAATTTTACAAAAAATACCCCAAAAGCTGGTAAAGAACTTCTGCCTTTGGGGAGTAGTGGCAGCCTATTGCTGCTATTTTCTGATATTTTTGTGGAAGGGAGCCGGAGCTGATGTGCTCATTCTTCCCTACCTGACCTGGATTTTTGTGTAGAGGATTTCAACTATCACAGATAGCTTAAGTCATGATGCATATGGATTGTATGGTGTAAGTTTAAAAGACATCAGCACTCGCAACCCAGGATGATGCCGCCGTTCTCTACATAGAAGCTGCACAGACCTCCGGCAGGGTAAATGAAAGCATCCAGATTTGGGTATTTCTCTCTCAGGGCGGAGGTTACATTTTGGGCAAGAGCCTCGTTGTCGGCATGACAGATTCTGACCTTGCCCCCTTGATAGCCTGCTTTCTCGATTTCTTTCACAAAGCTTCTGATAAGAGCGTTTTCGCCTCTGCTCTTGCCGATTGGCTCAATCACTCCTTCCGGGGTAGCCGTTCCCAGAATACTGATATGCAGCATACCCAGGGCAGAAGCCAGGACCTTGTTCACTCGACCGTTTTGCGCCAGATTGTGAAGGGATTGGAAGGAAAAGAAAAGTCTGGTGGTGGAAAGATACGCGTCAGCCTCCTTACACACCTCTGTAAAGCTCTTTCCCTGAGACTTCAGTTCTACGATTTTCTCCATCAAAAGCCGCATCTCCGGACCTGTGGACTTGGTGTCAAACACGCGCACCTTTACATCGGGATGGTCCTCCAAAAACTGATTCGCGGCAAGGCAGGCGCTGTTATAGGTGCCGGATAGGCCGCTGGTGATGGTCAGGACATAGAGCTCCTGGGCGCCCTCAAAGGCCTCAAGCCAGCTTTCCACACTGGGACAAGCGGTTTGGCAGCGCCCTTTGTAAGAGGTCATATAGTCCATCATGTCTCTTACATTTAAGTTACAATCGTCCGTAAATTCCCTTTCTGCAGTAGATAGTGTCAGAGGAACGGATCGAAAATCAATTTCCGGGTAGGAACTAAAATCACAGGATGAATCGGCTACAATACGATACATATGGGTTCTCCTTTGTTACTTATTCAGGTAGTGGCGTTGTAGTGATATTGTGGTTTGCTCACTGTCAACATGTAGTTTTAAATACCACATGAATTGTATTATGAAAACACCTGTGTTACAATATACAAAATCAACTGTTTTGTATACTTTAGAGGATGCCTATGATAGTTAAAACAAAGATTAACAAAAAAACAACCTTTACCAGAATGTGTATAGCAGAAGCGATTCTTGAGCTTTTGGATACAATTGATTTTGAAAAACTAAAGATTAGCCAGATTATCCATCGAGCCGGGATTTCCAGGATGACCTTTTATAAGTATTACAGAACCCCCTATGATGCCCTGACGGATTATCTGACCATTATTGTGTCTGAGTATATGGAGCAGAACCAGGAGAGAAATGAGAGAAGGAAGTATCTGGAGTATGACCATATTCTGTTCTCGCTGAAGTTCTTTGACCAGTACGCCAGGTATTTTTTGACTCTTGCAAAGCACAATCTGCAAGGAATCCTGCTGGAGGGGGTCAATGCGTTTATGGAAGAGTACATCCGGCCGCTTAAGGAGTTGTCCTACTACGAGATGTATTTCTATGCCGGAGGGCTGTTAAACTGCTTTTTAAAATGGGAGGAAAACGGCAAGGTGGATTCCGCTGAGGATATCGCAGCCATCGTCTGCAAATTGAATCAGGATGTGCCAGGGGGACGG
>CAMAHO010000052.1 GCA_945834545.1 uncultured Lachnospiraceae bacterium
GACGGTGTATCAGTTTCTTTCGTTCTTCCTCCGTGCGGGCTGTCGTTTTTTCACAACATCCGCATATTTCTTTATCAGTCATCATGCTTTTTCCTTTCATTTATACCCCCGTAGGGTATTTATAATATATACCCCCCAAGGGTATATGTCAACAAGGATTTAAAAAGCAATCTGATTTCTCACACCGCCGTAATGTATTTTATTTTTTGACTACACTTTTTTCTTAATATACGGTTAAAGCTTGGTTGAAAAATGTCAAAAATATGATATGCTCTTTAAAATAAATATTTGGACTGCAGGTAATTCTGGATTAGGACGGCAATGTGATTATGTCTGAAGGGTTGGTACTGCAGGATGCAAAGCTATGGCAGCAGTTTCTGAATATCAAAAGACAAAGGAGAAGCATGTATGATAAATGATGAGCTTATTATTCGAATGACTGAATTTTATAGCGAGGATCCTAAGCGGATACAGCATTTTCTCAAGGTATATGAATTTGCACATGTCATCGGTGTCAAGGAAGGGCTTGATGCCGGGACGCAACGCATTCTTGATATGACGGCCATTATGCATGACATTGGAATCCGTCCTTCAGAAGAAAAATATGGCAGATGCGATGGGAAATTGCAGGAGCAGGAAGGGCCGGCGTATGCCAGGAACCTGTTATCCGAGTTTCCGGAAGTCGCAGCGGAGGAAACTGAGCGAATATGTTATCTCATAGCGCATCATCATACATATGAAAATGTGGATGGAATTGATTATCGGATTTTATTAGAGGCAGATTTTCTGGTAAACGCTTATGAAGATGGACTTGATAAAGAAGCGATTATACATTTTAGGGATAAGGTGTTTGAAACCAAGACCGGGATTCATCTGCTAAATACTATGTTTGGGGTGTAGAGGTGGATATGAACAGAGGATTCATAGTGTTCTGCCTCGAATGTTACTGTTTAAACATTACTAGACAGAAAAGGCGCAATACTATATGATTATTTATAAAGAACAACGACACCAAGGAAAAAGAAAATGCAGATCAACCTGATAAAATGTGACGCTAATGGGTATCAAAGAATAATAGACTTCTATAAATCTTTTTATATGAATTGCTTCTATAAAAACTGGCAAGGACAAAGCGGTAAATCAAGGGGTAAGAGAAGTATGTAAGCACCTAAGAATTTGAAATCCCAGAGGAAAGTTGAGTGAGAAGATGTTAGATTTAAGCGTGATAGTTCCTGTATATAATATGGCAAAGGACGGAAATCTGGAATACAGTATCAATGCCTTAGTAAAGCAGACCTTAAAGAGTATGGAAATCATAGCAGTTGACGATGCATCAACGGATAATTCGTTGGATATTCTTCGTAAATTTGAAAAAGAATATCCGGGCAGAGTGAAAGTGATTGCCTCCCCGGAAAACAGGAGACAGGGCGGCGCAAAAAACCTTGGACTGCGCGCAGCAAAGGGACAGTATATTGGGTTTATGGACTCGGATGATTGGGTGGTAGAAGACCTCTATGAACGAATGGTTGCACTAGCCAAAAGCTCAGGAGCAGATGTAGTGGGTACGGATATGTGCAGAGTTTATGAGCATACCCTGGTTCCAACCCAGAGAGAAGTCTGTAATCAGCTCAGTCAGACAGGAGTGTTAAATCACGAAAAGAGAGAGGCTTTCTTGCTACAACCAGGCCCCTTAGTCACAAAGATTTATGCACGGAAAATCTTTTTTGAAAAGGAATTTGGATTCCCGGAGCATATGTTCTATGAGGACAATGCCACCTTTTTGGAAATTGGTATGCGGATGAAGCATTTTGAGCACCTTCCGGAGGCTAATTATTTCTACTATCAGCATGGAGATTCCACAACCCATTCCGTTGATAGGAAGAAGTGTCTGGACCGAATGGAAGCAATGCGCATTATGATGAGGTATGCTGAAGAAAACGGAGCATTGGAAGAGTTTCGGGATGTGGTGGAATACCAGTTTAGCAATCTCTTTTATCGCAATACGTTATTTTCCTACATGCAGGGAAAATTTAGAAAGAATATGCGGTTTATTCAGGAATTAGGAGAGGAAATGGTGGCTACCTTTCCTGAATTTCGTCAAAATCCCTATTACCAACAGAATGTGAATGAATATGAGAGAAACTTAATTGATTTGCATTTAAAATCTACGATTGCGTTTGTGATAGTATACAAATTGAAGCTATTGTCAAGAAAGATTAGACACAGAAGGGGAAAAGCACAATAAAATATTGACTAAGTAGGAAGTCCTGACCTGGAATAATTTTAGAGGATGCAGCCTTTTGCGCGTAGTTAAGGATGAAGTTCGGGTATGAACAGGAAGGAGGGCAAAATGGTTGAATACGGATTGCTGGACAAAGAAAAGGCGGAGAACTATAAGGATTTTCTCTCACCGGAGGCATATAGTAGAAGAAAAGAAGAAAGTGTTTTTTACTATGGCGCCATTTGTGATGAGAAGGTTGTGGGTGTAGCCGCCTTTATCGCAGATGACGAGAGCGAGCTGCTCAGTGTTTCCGTTTCTCCCAAATGGCAGAAACAGGGAATTGGAAGCAAGCTGGTTGACGCAGTTGTGGATATTGTAAAAGACTGTGGAAGTGCCCTTCTGGAAACCTTCTTTTCCGTACAGGAGGGGAACGAGTCGGGGATGGATAAATTCCTATGGCGTTGTGGTTTTTATAAAGAGGAATATATCAAGAGCACAGATTGTAAAGAATATAGCAAGATATAATCAGGGCGAAGACATTGTTTTCGACAGAGGTTTTCTTAGTACAACCCCCTTTTCCAATGCGGGCTTTCAAAACAAGGAGGATCAGGTTGAGTGGATGATCCAAGGTCATGCCGGAGATCAGGCTCTTTATATAGCCAATCACAGTTATTTTAAGCATGAAGGGGAGATGCTTTTTCAGTCGGGTACCATATTTCGCATATTGAGAATATGCCCACCGGGAACAGAAGAAGGCCAGAAGTTCTGGAAGGTTTATATGGAAACGGTACATACCGACGTGAAGGAAGAATAATAATTTGGAAGAAAAATAAGAGGTATTTGAGTGATAGGGATGTGTTTTACATTGCTATTGCATAAGAAGGAGGATGTATGGAAGAGAGAGAACAGGCTATAGAAAAGCCACAGGGGTCCCTGAGCGGCGAGGTGGTTTTTGAGTTTTTGACCAATGACAGTTTAAAATGTGCAGATTGCAGGTTTCGGATACCGGATAGTGGAGTCCTGCGATGCCACAAGTACGATAAAAAGCCGTCTGCAGTGTTGGTGGGCGGAGATTGTACAAAATATAAGCCGGAATAGCGGTTGAACGCAGAAAGACTTAAAGCGCACAGTTGATAGGAGAATATCAACTGTGCGCATTTTAGTGAAAGCCAACAACAAGAGCCGAACCTGAGAGGCTGAAGCCAAAATTGCGCTGGACTTTGTAACGGACAGCTCGCTGTTGTTTCTGAGTTGTTTTGTGGATTCCCGAAAAAAAGCTAGAGTTGTAGCATTTCGTATGGTATACTTATCTATATAGAAACTACTAATTGGATGTTGATAGTTTGGAAAAGGAGAGTGTATTGCCCGGTTTTGTGAGATGCGGGGGTACTTCGGGAAGGTAAGGTGAGACTATGACATATGAGGAATTAGTTGACAATGTAAAAAAAGCAACAAAAAAAGCAAAGGTTAGCAAGACTGTAGGGCATGTGGCGTTTCAATTTAATGTAGAAGGTGAGGCTGAGGGTGCCTTTTATCTGGAAATATCGGATGGCAAGATCAATGTTGAGCCATATGAATACTATGACCGTGATATCATCATTGTTACATCTGCAGAGGTCATAATGAAGATGATTCGTGGAGAGATACAGCCGAGAGTAGCTTTGTCCAACGGACAGCTTAGGGTGTACGGTGATATGGAACAACTAGGTGTTCTACCCTTTGGGGGAAGGTAGCGCGCGGCTGAACTGTTACATTTCATGCAACAGATACCTCAAAAAAAGGATTGCCAAGCTTTATCTGTTTAGAGTATAGTAGCATATAGAATGAAACCTTATTAATGGAGGATATGTACAATGGCAACTTGGAAAAATATGGATACATTGGCTTCTTATAAGGAGCTTAAGGAAAAAAGCGTAAAGGTTGACTTGGCACAGGTTATGTCCGGTGACAACGGCGCACAGCGTGTGAGGAACTACAGCATTCCCATGGGTGCCGGCTTGGTTTACAATTTCGCTGCAAAAGCGGTAGACGAGCAGATTTTGGATATGCTTGCACAATTGGCGAAAGAGGCAGAACTGACTGAGAAATACGCTGAGCTATACAACGGTGAGGTTGTCAATACCGGAGAAAAGAGACTGGTGTTGCATCAGCTGACACGTGGACAGTTGGGCAAGGCAGTGTCTGCTGACGGTGTTGACAAGAGAAGCTTTTATGTGGAGCAACAGACGAAGATTGCTGATTTTGCAAAGAAGGTACACGCAGGGGAAATCACCAATGGAGCGGGTGAGAAATTTACAACGGTGGTTCAGATTGGTATCGGCGGAAGCGACCTCGGACCCAGGGCAATGTACCTTGCATTAGAAAATTGGGCGAAGAAGAATGGTTGCTTCAAGATGGAAGCGAAATTCATATCCAATGTGGACCCGGATGATGCTGCGGCAGTGCTTGCTTCTGTTGACGTGGCACATTCCCTCTTTGTATTAGTATCCAAGTCAGGTACCACACTGGAGACACTGACAAACGAATCCTTTGTAAAGGATGCTCTTGCTAAGGCAGGTCTGGATGCATCCAAACATATGGTGGCAGTTACCAGCGAGACCTCCCCTCTGGCTAAGAGCAGTGATTACCTTGCAGCCTTCTTTATGGATGACTACATTGGCGGTCGTTTCTCTTCCACTTCAGCAGTAGGTGGAGCAGTGCTTTCCCTTGCCTTTGGGCCTGATATTTTTGACCGTTTCTTAAAGGGTGCAGCAGAAGAGGATGAGCTCGCAAAGAATGAGGATATTTTCAAGAATCCTGCATTGATGGATGCCTTGATTGGTGTATATGAGAGAAATATTTTGGGATATCCGGCTACTGCGGTGCTTCCTTATTCTCAGGCACTTTCCAGATTTCCGGCACATTTGCAGCAGCTGGATATGGAATCAAACGGAAAGAGTGTCAATCGTTTTGGAGAGGACATAGATTATGTAACCGGACCTATCATCTTTGGTGAGCCGGGAACAAACGGACAACATTCTTTCTATCAGCTGCTTCATCAGGGAACGGATATTACACCACTTCAGTTCATCGGCTTTAGGAACAGTCAGATTGGTACGGATGTGGATATTCAGGGAAGCACCAGCCAGCAGAAGCTTTGCGCGAATGTGGCTGCTCAGATTGTTGCCTTCGCCTGTGGGAAAGAAGATGACAATAAGAATAAGAATTTCCGGGGAGGTCGTCCTTCCAGCATTATCATCGGAGAACAGTTGACGCCTGAGAGCCTGGGTGCTCTGCTTGCACATTTTGAAAATAAAGTTATGTTCCAGGGCTTTGTATGGAATATTAATAGCTTCGACCAGGAAGGGGTTCAGCTGGGAAAGGTTCTTGCTAAGAAGGTACTGGCACATGAGACAGAGGGAGCCTTAAAAGAATATAGTGCATTGCTGAATATTTAAAGATTGCAGTGATTGATATTGATAAGGGCGCATAAGGTGGTTATGCGTCCTTGTTATGATACAATCGAAATGATATTGGGTATCCTTAAGGTGGAAAACCATATTTTAGGGAGAGATAGTTCATGTTTGTATTAGGTTGGTGTAAAGTACAGATTGCTTGTCTGGCCATCTTAATCTATATTCATATGATGTATGTCAACGATGGCAGGCATCTAAACAAGCTTACCGGTAAGAAGGGTGGAAATCCTGTGTTTAACCGGTTGTTTGTAGTGGCCGAGCTAGCGATGATTTTTGATGGAATGACTGCCTGGTCTGTGAATTGCTTGGAGCTACTGCCTGATTGGGTTAATATGGGGCTTCATCTGGGGATGTTTTTATCCTATGAGGCGTTTATGTTCCTGGTGTTCCTGTATTGGTACCATGTTACGGTGGGAGAGTTTCGAACAAAGGCACAAAAGGTCACCGTGGGTTTGACAACAGCCGGTATTATGATAGCTACCACGGTAACTATGCCTAAGCTGGAGTTTTTGGAAGGTGAGCGCACCAATTATTCCATGGGCCTTCCGGTATATATCTGTTTTTCCAGCATCATCCTCATCTTCCTAATGACGATTATCCTGCTTTTTATGAAGCAGCGTTACTTGCCAAAGCAAAAGAAAAATGGCTTAATAGCAACCCTGTGTTTCGTTTTTGTAGTGTTCCTTTTGGAGGTTTTGGAACCGGAAGCTCTGGTATCCAGTATCGGGGTTGTAATGGTAGTTCTGTCTATTTATTTGAACATGGAAAATCCCACAATCCATGCCCTGGAGCATTATCATTCAGAGATGGTTATGGGCTTTGCAAACCTGGTAGAAAATAGGGACGACAGCACGGGAGGACATATCAGAAGGTCCTCGGCCTATGTGAAGCTGATCGCTCATAATCTTAGAAAGAACCCTAAGTATAGAAGGCGTATGTCTAAGGATTATGTCAGCAATTTGGTCCAGGCAGCACCTATGCACGATATTGGGAAGATTGGTATCCCGGATGGGATTTTGAAGAAACCGGGCCGCTTGACAGAGGAGGAATATGCCCAGATGCAGAAGCACTCTGCTATTGGTGGGGAAATCATACAGGAATCCTTTGGAAAACTGTTTAACGAAGAATACAGAAATGTGGCCTACTCAGTTGCCAGATATCATCACGAGAAATGGAACGGGAAAGGCTACCCGGAAGGCCTGCAAGGAACGGATATTCCACTTAGTGCCCGTATTATGGCAGTTGCGGATGTCTTTGATGCAGTCTCAGAGAAGCGATGCTACAAGGAGGCTTTTCCTTTGGAGGAATGCTATCGCATCATAGAAGAGGGCAGTGGCAAAGATTTTGATCCGGATATTGTGGAAGCATTTTTGATGGATAAAGAGGAAATAGAAAAGATTCATAAAGGCTGATGAGGCTTCCTATATGGGAGTGATTCACAGACTAGAGAAAGAGGCATAACGAAGTATGGAATTACAGGAATTCTACGATATTGTCGGAGGAGATTACGATAAAGCGTTGTTAAATATGAGAAGTGAGGATGTAATCAAACACTTCGTTGGACGCTTTGATACAGATAAATACTTTGAGGATTTGATAAAAGCATTGGAGAAGCAGGATTATTCCCTCTCAATTAGTATCACAGCAATCTTGAGAGACTTAGCACAAACCCTTTATATTACTTCATTTGTGGATATCTGCGACAGATTAATTTCGTCACTGAAGGCAAAAAGGGAAGAGTATCAGCAGGTGTTTTGGGAATTAAAAACCAGTTATCTTCTGATTACTCGATGTGTTCCTGGGCTAAATTGTGAGAGGCGGGAATACAGCGATTTCACATATGAATTTCGTACTTCCATGAATACCATCATAGGATTTGCCACTTTGTTAGAGCAGGATTTCCGAAATGAAGGAAAGGTACTTACATATTCCCACAAGATTCAGAAAACAGGCAAACAGTTGCTTGACTTGGTGCATATGATTTCTGATAAGGCGAAACTGGATAACAAGCAGATGCTGCTGGAGCTGATACCTTTTCATTTGGAGAATTATTTTGACATCATCATGAATGGCTATGTGGAAATGATGAAACATAAAGGGATAAGTATTGAGTGCGACTTACAAGTAAAACATACCGAAGTCATTTGTGACGCGGCGAAATTGAGAGACCTGGGATCAACCTTGCTGGTAAGTGCCGTGCTGTTTACTCCGCGAGAGGGCCAAATCACTTTGACGGTGAAGGAATTGGAATCGGAGAATGGAAGAGAGGCAGAGTATCAGTTTATCTTCACAGATACCGGCCTTGGCTTTAGTGAGGAACAGATTACCTCTTTTTATGAGACTGACGACATAGATCAAAATCTGCTGGAAAGCGGTATGCGGGAGCAGCAGCTACGCATGTATATGGTAAAAAGCCTTGTTGATTTCCTGGGAGGTACATTCGTGATCGAAAGTGAGCAGGGGGTTGGGACAACGGTGGTTGTCTCGTTTAAGCTTAGCTTTGTGGATAGGTCAGGTAGAGTGAAAAGGCCTGAGCCTTCCAAACAGGAGGATTGCTTTGCCGGCAAGAGAGTTTTGCTTGCGGAAGATAATGAGTTGAATGCACAGGTAGCAGAAGAGATCCTGGAGGAACTGGGATTCGAAATCGAGAAGGTTTATGACGGAGCCGAGTGTGTTTCCAGAATGCAGATGGCAAAGGAGGATGAATTCGATTTGATCGTCATGGATATCAGAATGCCCGTTTTAGATGGCTATGAAGCAGCCAGACGTGTTAGAAGACTGGATGGATACAAAAGTCGGATTCCCATTATAGCTATGACAGCAGATGCCTTTTCCGAGGATAAAATGGAGGCAATGAATGCGGGTATGAATGGACACCTCACAAAACCCATCGATCCTTCCAGAATGATTGGTATCTTAAAAGGCGTGATGACGAAGTGCAGACCATAATATAGATAGCTATAATAGAAATAGCTTATATACAACGAGGAGATTGCCATGCAGATTATAAATTACATCAAAAGACAGTACCGCGTGATGTTGCCCCTATTCCATTTTCTATTGTCCTTTCTGTATGAGAGGACCTTCCTTCTCTTTCACTTGGATCAGGATATTGTTCCTTCGTTACCAAGAGTGACCTGGATTTCTACCGGACTGGAGAGAGCTGTTGCATACATTTTATCTAAGGCAATTGCCTTGCTTCTCATATGGTGTTTGTGGAAAGTACTGTTTTTTGTGATTGATCATTTTAGAGAGTCCAAGTATGTGAAGTGTTGGGTCGTTTTCTTTGGGGTGGGACTTATTCTTGGCATCTGTATCTTTCCCACCTCCTTTGTGCGTAGTCCGGATAATTATATTACCTACTCTTACGCTATCAGACTGCTTCCGGAATATTGGCATAATGCATATTCGGGATATGTGTACTGTGCAATGATGATGGTATTCCCGCATCCCATAGCTATCAGCTTGCTACAGTGGACTTTATTTGCAATAGCCATAGGATATATGGTATATAGAATGAATCAAAGTCCGGTTATACAAGGCAAGGGGAAATGGTTTTTGTTCCTGATTACTTTGATTCCGGGGATGTATATTTTATTAACGGACGCTTATCGTACAGAACAATATGCGATTGCCGGTATTTTGTTTACGGAACTGGTTATCATGGATATTGTAGACTGTAAAAAGCGTTCAACCAAGGAGCTGTTTGGAATTTTGGTTTATGCGGCATTTCTTAGCACCTGGCGTACGGAGGGAATTTTGTTTGCCAGCATAGCCTTCCTGGCCTTGGTTGTGTGGGTATATCGCTTCCCTTGGAAAAAGACTGCTCTTTGGCTGGCAGGTTTTGTGGTTGCTTTTTGTATCGTGAACTTCCCACAGAAAATGGGCGATATCAAATACTATGATAAGGATTATTCCATCGTGAATTCCTTTTGTGTTCTGCAGAATATCCTGAATGCTCCTAATGCAAACTTAAGCTATGAAGGAGTGGAGGAGGATTTTGCGGCCATTGAGGCAATCACCCCTATTGATGCAATTCAACTGTGGGGGCTTGAGGGGTACCGAAGAGTAAATGTGATGCAGGGAAGGGTGGATATCAATCAGAGTCTGGCTGAACCGGAGGTTGCAGATTCGTTCATGAAGGCCTATTACAGGATGCTTCTCCATAATCCCAAGATACTGATAAAGACAAAGCTGTCCTATTTGACCACCATTTTTAAGATTACAGAGGGGCCATATGATTTGCCGGCTCCTTTTGAGGATGAAGGAAAATACCCAAAGTGGACATATTCTGCGTGGGAAATCGGAAAGGAAGATTTCTTTGCAGTCAAAGGGATAGAGGATTGGGCTTATAACTACCCGCGACAGCTTGTCCTGAAGACAACTTTCCAGATTCGGGATGCCTTTGAAAGCATCAGAACATATCTGTGGTTGGATATGATTCTGTATTTTGGAATTCCTTTGGTGGAAGTATGGATGGTAATACGGGAGTTTTTGCTGTGGATTAGAAAGAAAGAGGGATATCCGGGACTGGGGGTATTGGCGTTTGGATTTCTGGCTTTATTTGGCGGAATCGTGTTGGCTATGCCGGCAGGCCTCAAGGTGTATTTTGATGGGTATTACTATATGAGCTTTTTCTTGACTGGTATTTACTGTATTCTGTTTTGCAGACAGGTAAGCTCAAGAATCAGGAGGAATAGGAGTGAAAAAGCGAGATAAACTGGTTAAAATCATTTTTGGCATTCGAATCTGTTTATGGGTGGTAGCCTTAGGCCTTACGGTTCATTGGATTTATTGGTCCTTTAAACTGTATGCTATGGGGATTTTGGATGTGTATGACTATGCAAAGCATTTCCGCCCCTTATTTTATCAGGATTTGATTATTACCTTTATCGTCATTTGCTTAAGCTTCCTTCTGCGAAGCATCAGCGATAGAATCAAGGGTAAAATAAAACACAGTGAAGAATAATTTCACCCCCTCGGGTTTCCCGAGGGGGTTTTGTTGTTGAAATTTGAATTATGTCTTCGGCCGAGCTTTGACAGTACTTTAAAAAAGCTTTGACAGAAGTTTGAGAAAAGCCTTGACAGAAATGAGGATGTAACTTATTATACGAGTGTATTAAGCTACTTAATACACTCAGAATGAGAAAGGAATAGCCTATGATTTTGCTGGATTATCGGGATAAACGACCTATCTATGAGCAGATAGTGGAAAAGCTGGAAAAGCTGATTGTCAGTGGCGGCTTGTCTGCGGATGAGAAGATGCCCAGTGTGCGAAGCCTTGGCATGGAGCTTTCCGTCAATCCAAATACCATACAGAGAGCCTATGCCCAACTGGAGCAGGAGGGATATCTGTATACCGTATCAGGGCGGGGGAATTTCGTGGCGCCGGAGTCAGAATGGCGGGATGGAATCAAGCAGAAGGTATTGCAGGAGTGGATAACAGCCACTCGCAATGCCAGGTTATCAGGTATTCCCCTGGAGCAGCTGCAGAATACCTTGAAGGATGTATATGAGGAGGAGAAGCAATGATAGAGGCAAAGGGCGTGTCCAAGTCATTCGATGCAATCGTGGCCTTGGATCGAATTACAGCGAAAATAGAAGAGGCCCATGTATTTGGGCTGATTGGAACCAATGGTGCCGGAAAATCAACCTTTATGAGATGTATGTGCGGAGTGTTAAAGCCGGAGGAGGGAGAAATCTTAATTGATGGGGAGCCGGTGTATGACAACCCTCAGGTAAAACGGAAACTTTTTTATATTTCCGATGATCAATATTTTTATAAGAGCGGAACACCAAACGATGTGTTAAAGCTGTATAAGAGTGTATACCCGGAGTTTGACGAGACGAAATGGCGGGAGCTTATGGAGCGCTTCGGTCTGGACCCAAAGAGAAAGATAAACACCTTCTCAAAGGGAATGAAAAAGCAGCTTTCGGTTTTATACGGCATCTGTGCCAATACCAAATATCTGCTCTGTGATGAAACCTTTGATGGCTTGGACCCGGTGATGAGGCAGGCGGTGAAAAGCCTCTTCGTAAAAGAAATTGAGGACCGTGGTCTGACTCCCATTATTGCAAGCCACAACCTCAGGGAATTGGAAGATATCTGTGAATATGTGGGCTTGCTGCACCGCGGCGGCATCCTTTTGGAGAGAGATATTGATGATATGAAGCTTAATATTCATAAGATACAGGTGGTAATCAAGGAACAGGAGATGCTAACGAGTATCAAGGAAAACCTGGATGTGGTATCCATGGAAAACAGAGGTTCTTTATACAGCATTACAGTCCGCGGGAAACGGGAGGATGTGTTGGATTATATGAGAGGGATCAATCCGATTTTCTATGAGCTGTTGCCTCTGTCCCTGGAGGAAATCTTTATCAGTGAAACGGAGGTGAAGGGATATGACATCAAAGCGTTGCTTTTTTAAGTATATGGGAGAGGACTTTAAGCATAAGAGCTGGATGCTTGCCTTGTCTGTCTTGGGAAATATGTTGGCCATGCCAATCGCTTTTCTGATCTTTATCGGACGAAA
>CAMAHO010000053.1 GCA_945834545.1 uncultured Lachnospiraceae bacterium
CTACATGAAGTATCCCACTCCGCTTACTAACAAGGCGAAGAAATACAGTCCGCAATACAAATGAAGTCCATACACCAAGCCCAATATCCATTTGGATACATTCTCGAATGTTCCCTTTGCAGGCCTTAACCAAATGGTCGCCGAAAGTGCAAAGAGCACAAAAATACAGAAGTAATATCCCCAAAGGAAATTCCCTGCGCTTGCCCGATATCCACTTTCCGAAAACAGTAACGCCTCTAAAAAGCCCAGAACCGTCATAAGCAGTACAAATACCATTCGTCTACCTTGCATTTTATCCTTCTCTGCTGCGTTCCCTCCGTTCCTCATAAAAACAATCAGTCCAAACAGCAGCGCAAGAAAACAAAAAAGCACGGATAACAACACCGCCACCTTGGGTATCTGGGTGTGCTGGGAAAAATTTTTCCAAAGAGCCAGCTCTATTTTACTGCCGGTATCTTTGCCAAAAAGTACCGTGTTCTGCCACAGAATCACCAGACCGCTGGGAAGCAGGGCAGAACCAAAGAGCAAGACTCGTTTCAAGGGCACACCTCGAATCAAATCTACTAGAAGAAAAATTCCCACAATAGGGGAATATACTAACAGAAAGCTTGGCTTAATGCCGGTACACAGCACATTGATTAGAGCAAAGCCCAACCACTGTTTCCCGGTAAGCCCTTCCCTATATTGTCTCTCCAGTCTGAAATACCAGATCAGAGACCAGACAGCCGCCAAACGCATACACAGATAGGTAGAATTATGCCAAATGTTTCCACTTTGGTAGCTCACATAGCGAAACTCTCCCACCCACTCCACATAAATGGGCATCACAAAATTTAGGGAGAGGGCAAGTAAAAGCCGCCTAAAGCCTGCGTTCCCAAAGTCGAACTCTCCCAAAAGGACATCGGTTGCATACACCGTGGCCACCGCCACAACGCAAAGGAAGATAGCCACCCCCAAGGTACTGTGAAAGAACATCACATCCAGCACCTGATACACAATCGCGGTAAAGCTGTAGTACCAGCCGTCCTCCAAAACCATGCTTAAATGCAAGGGTAAATCGGACTGAAACCTGCCGTTTCCGGTTTCCGGAAGTACCGCTATGGACTGGTTATAAAAGAGCCATAAGCACAGGGCTCCATATACCAGAATGAGCAGATGCACCAATCTCTCCGGGTTCTGTATTTGAAACCTTTTCTCCTTCACAACGCTGTCCCCTTTCCTACAATTTACGACCCAATCCAGCCTCAACTACTCCCCGCTGTCGTTTCCCCGAACGCGCAGGATATCATACTGCCTTGCAGGTGCCGACAGGGTTAACCACAGGACCTGCTTGGAATGCGGTGCGCTTTCCACTTCCTCGCCATACTCGTTTCGCAGCTCCAACACTTCCACCGGGATATTCTCCCCACCGGGACGCATAATCTCAATACAATCCCCTTTGCAGAACTTGTTCTTCTGGACAATGCGATAACGACCGTCCGAAACTTCCTCCACCATACCCAGGTAAATATAGTCATTCTGATAGGTATTGCTGTCATAAATCTGGGTTTCCTCACTGGGCTTTCCAAAATAAAAGCCGGTGGTAAACTGGCGGTAGGTACATTTCCTGATTTCCTCCCGATACCAGTCCAAATTCTGCTCATAGAGCTTGGGATCCGTGTAATAGTCGTCAATGGCCTTGCGGTAGGTCCGAGCTACCGTTGCCACATAAAGAGCGGTCTTCATACGACCTTCGATTTTCAAGCTGTCTATCCCAGCTTCAATCACCTGGGGCAGATACTCAATCATACACAAATCCTTGGAATTAAAGATGTAGGTGCCTCTCTCATTTTCGTACACCGGCAGGTATTCTCCCGGTCTCTTTTCCTCCACCACAGAATACTTCCATCTGCAGGGATGGGTACAGGCTCCTTGGTTGGCATCTCGCCCTGTAAAATAATTGCTCAACAGACATCTGCCGGAATAAGAGATGCACATAGCCCCATGGATAAAGCTTTCAATCTCCATGTCCTCCGGTATATGCTCCCGAATCTCCTTGATTTCCTGCAAGGAAAGCTCTCTGGCAGACACCACCCTCTTGGCTCCCAGCCTCCACCAAAACAGATAGGTTTCATAGTTGGTATTGTTCGCCTGGGTGGAAACATGGATCTCCACCTCAGGCCATACTCTTTTTGCGATAGTAAACATTCCCGGGTCAGAAATAATCAAGGCATCCGGTGCAGGATTCATGCCCTTAAGCTGCCCAAAATAGTCCTCCGCCCCGGCCAAATCCTCGTTGTGGGCTAAAATATTTGCTGTGACATAGACCTTCACGCCGCGCTCATGGGCAAAAGAAATTCCCTCCTGCATCTCCTCCAGGGTGAAATTCTTTGCCTTAGCCCGAAGACTGAATACATCTCCGCCAATATACACTGCATCCGCTCCGTAGATCACGGCAGTCTTTAACACCTCCAGGCTATTGGCTGGTATTAATAATTCCGGTTTCTTTCTCTCCATAGTCAATCCTTATTATTGTTTTCTTGTACCTTTACACTCAAGGTAACTCCATCCCCCACTGGTAAAATACAGGTTTCCAGCTGAGGATGATGCTTGATTTCATACAAATATTCCCGCATTCTGGCATGAATGGTGCGGTTTCTCCTGGTCACCGCAAATCTGGACTCGATAATCTCTCCCTCCTGAAGCACATTATCGGATATCAATATCCCTCCGGGAGAAAGCAATCGCAGCACCTGAGGCAAAAAGGTGATGTACTGTCCCTTAGCGGCATCCATGAAAATCAGATCATAGGCTCCCTCCAAGCACTCCAAAATCTCCATGGCATCTCCCTCTAAGAGGGTAATCTGTTCTTCCCTTCCTGCCCGCCTGAAATTGTCTCTGGCAACGGGGATTCGCTTCTCATACTTTTCGATTGTGGTAATATGACAGTCCGCCGGCCCATACTCCGCAAATAATAACGCAGAAAAGCCGATGGCTGTCCCGACTTCCAGGATGTTCTTCGGCTTTCCATATGCCAATATAAATTTTAACAGACTCTGCATAGACTTTCGGATAATCGGCACCCTCTGCTCCAGAGCCTCTTTTTCAATGGTGTTTAAAAGTTCCGTATTGCCTCGATCCAGGGAGTCAATAAAAGCAGCCATCCTCTCTTCAACAATCATGCCTATTCCTCTTTCGTTACTTCTTCCTGGGGCAGCTCCTCCACCTCAAAACCGGAAGAAGATTCCGGAACTTTCTCCTCTTCGCTGGGCTCCACATAGAAGGAGGCGATATACTCAAACATTTCCTCTGCCGTCATATTGGTATTTAACTGATACACCCCGGGCTGAATCAAATCCCGGAATTCAGAGCAATAATACTGCAGCATCAAAAGCTTCCAGTCTCTGGTTAGCCCCTTTGCCTCCATCTGTTTTCCTAACTCCTTGGGGGACATATCTTCCTCCACCGAAATGGTTACCACCCTGCCGGTGCCACTGTTCATAGGCGGTTCATTAAAGATGCGATAGCCAAAATCATAGCAGTAGCTTGCTGCTCTGGTAATGAGAATCACGGCAAGCAAAATAGCGGCCATTCTGACAAAGAAACCCGCAATGGAAATGTAGATATTTTCCTTCTTGTAGTTGTCCTGTTTTTTTGTTCCCGCGCTTGAGGAATTACTTCCGGCGCTCTTTCCTGCCTGCATATGTCCTTCCTTTCCTACCCTACTCAAACTCCACAGCGTCCGTGATTTGAATTGTAATGCTTTGCATCATTCTGCAAAAAGCAAGCTCTGCACTGAGGAAATCCGAAACCAGAGGATTCTCCCGAAATTTCTCGTATTCCCTCTCAAAGGCTTCTATCTTCTCAAAGCTATAGTCGTTGCTGCTCTGCAGGGCAAAGTTCTGCCTGCGGAAGTTGTCGATTTGCTCCTTTAATCCCGGAACCTGTTTTACACGCTGTAGCTGCTCTTCATAAGCTGTATATTCCGAACAGTCTTTTATCAGAGCGATTAATTCCTGGATTTTTTCATGTACTGCCTTGTCCATCTGGCCCCCCTATATAAGTCAACTAAGCTGTTCCTATTATACCTCCATAATAATCGGCATAATCATAGGTCTTCTCTTGGTTTTTTTCCAAACATACTCACTTAACACATCCTTGGTGACAGACTTGAGTTTCCCCCAATCACTGATACCGCGGTCCAGACAATCCTCCACTGCTTCATCCACCAATAGCCTTGCTTCCTCCATGAGCTCGTCGCTCTCCTTCACATAGACAAAGCCTCTGGTAACAATTTCAGGTCCGGCTACCAAATATCCCGTGCTCTTTTCCAAGCTCATAACCACAATCATAATTCCGTCTTCTGCCAGATGCTGTCTGTCGCGTAGGACTACGCTGCCCACGTCGCCTACTCCCAGACCATCTACCAGAATACCGCCGGTCTGAACCTTTCCGGTAACGGCAGCCTGTTCCTCGTCCAGAGAAAGCACATCTCCGGAGGACAGAATGAAAATCCGTTCCTTCTCGATTCCAAGACTCTCGGCTATTCTGGCCTGGGCCTTGAGATGCTTGTACTCGCCGTGTACCGGGATGGCATACTTGGGCTGTACCAGGGTATAAATCAATTTAATCTCTTCCTGACAAGCGTGGCCGGATACATGGGCATCCTGGAAAATCACATCTGCGCCCTTGCGCAACAGCTCGTTGATAATTTTGGTGACGGACTTCTCGTTGCCCGGAATGGGATTGGAGGAAAAAATAACCGTATCCCCAGGCCCAATGGTAATTTTTCTATGCATATTGTTGGCCATACGGCTTAATGCCGCCATGCTTTCTCCCTGGCTGCCGGTAGTGATAATCACCTGCTGCTCCTTGGGATAATTCTTCATATGGTCTAAATCAATTAAGGTGTTTTCCGGGATACTGATACAGTCTAAAGCCGCAGCCGTCTCGATGATATTTACCATGCTTCGGCCTTCTACCGCTACCTTCCTGCCGTAGCGATAAGCAGTATTAATAATCTGCTGTACACGGTCTACATTTGAGGCAAAGGTTGCCACAAAGATTCGGGTATTTTTATGCTCCTCAAACAAGGTATCAAAGGTATGTCCAACAGTTTTCTCCGAGGGGGTAAAGCCCGGTCGTTCTGCGTTGGTGGAATCGCACATCAAAGCCAGCACGCCCTTTTTCCCCAGCTCTGCAAAACGCTGCAAATCAATGGCATCCCCAAATACAGGGGTATAATCCACCTTGAAATCTCCGGTGTGCACAATCACTCCGGCAGGGGAATAAATCGCCAATGCTGCAGCATCCACGATGCTGTGGTTTGTCTTGATAAATTCCACCCGGAAATCCCCCAGATTAATGGATTGTCCAAACTTCACCACATGAAGCTTTACCTTGTTTAAATTATGCTCCACCAATTTGTTTTTTATAATTCCCATGGTCAACCGGGTACCATATACCTTGGCATTGATTTGCTTTAGGATATAGGGCAATGCACCGATATGGTCCTCATGTCCATGCGTAATGATAATGCCTTTCACCTTGTCAATATTGTCCATCAGGTAGGTCACATCCGGGATGACCAAATCTATTCCCAGCATATCATCTGCCGGAAAGGACAATCCGCAATCCACGACAATAATACTGTCCTCATATTCGAAGGCAGTAATGTTCATTCCTATCTGCTCTAAGCCTCCCAAAGGAATAATTTTAAGCTTAGAACCGCTTGTATTCACTTTTTTCTTCAATGATAACCCTCCGTTACACTAAATCCACATTTTCCAGCATCTTTGCGAATACGTCGGCAACAGCAGAAAGCTCGGCTTCCTCGTCCACAAACCGGTACAAGCCCTCTTCCTCTCCATCGCCTGACATATCCTTTAAAATAAAGGCATCCCCGTCGCCTTCTTCTACATCAGTCACCAACAAATAATCCACACCGGCAATCCTTGTCTGTTCTAAAACATAGAATGCTACCGGTTCCTCTTCTCCCTCGGGAGTAAATAAAATCTTTTCCTGTTTCATTTAACCTAATCCTTTTTTCTGTGCATGCGGTCCAAGTAATCCTGCAAAATCAGTGTAGCTGCAATCTTGTCCACAAAGTCCTTGCGATTCTCCCTGCGTACCCCGGATTCCATCATGGTTTTATCCGCCATTACCGTCGTTAATCTCTCGTCATAAAACTCTACCGGTAACCCGGTTCTTCTCTCCAGCTTTTCCGCAAATTCCCGAGTCAGCTCCACTCTTACGCCCTCTGTATCATTCATGTTCTTGGGCAACCCCAGAACAATCCTTTCCACACCATATTCCGTAATGATTTCCTCAATTCTGGCCAAGGTTTGGCGAAGCTTGTTCTCTTCCTTTCTGCGTATGATCTCCAACCCCTGAGCCGTGATGAGCAAGGGATCACTGATGGCTACGCCAACCGTCTTTGAGCCAAAATCCAAACCTAAAATCCGCATACTACTCCTGCTCCCAGTGATTGTTTTTAATATACGAAGACAAAATCTCCTCTACGATTTCGTCTCTCTCTACCTTCATAATCAGGCTTCTGGCGTTCTTATGGCTGGTGATGTAGGTCGGGTCGCCGCTCATAATATAGCCTACAATCTGGTTCACAGGGTCATAGCCTTTTTCCGTCAATGCCTCATACACCGTTGACAAAACAACCTTAACCCCTGTCTCCGGCTCTACCTGTACCTTAAAAAATTGCGTGTTCTGTATATCTGCCATGTTATCTCCGTTCTAAACTAAAAAACCTTCGCCGTTAATCTTGCCCTTTATCATAACCCATTTTCACAGGAAATTCAAGTTGTGTTACTCCTAAAAAAGTGCCAAAGCATTACGAATTCCGTCTTTTTTCACATCCGTGGTAATGTAATCCGCAATCTCTTTCACCGTATCCACGGCGTTTCCCATAGCGATAGCCATGCCTGCCCATTCCAGCATAGTCAAATCGTTGTTGCTGTCCCCAATGGCTACCGTATCCTTTCTGTCCACTCCCAGATACTCCGTCAAAAATTGCATGCCGGAGGCCTTGGAATACCCCACGGGAACCACCTCGAAGTAGCCGTTGCCTCTGTCAATGGCCCATAGCAAGCCGGGAACCTCCGCTAAGAAGGCATCGATTACCTCCCTGCTGCCGGCATAACAGAAAAACTTGTCAAAGGCGCCCACCGCCTCCTCCAGAGTACCAAAGCCCTTTCCCAAAAAGGTCTTGGCATACCTCTGAAATTCCGGATGATACATAGCCTCTATGTCCTTGTGATAGCAGTTATGAGTTCCCTCTAGAATCGCGTCAATCTTATGCTTTTCCAGGGCCTCGATTACCCGCATTCCGTCTGTTTCAGAAAGAGTTGTCTGCAACAACACCTCTCCCTTGTAGGTAACCCGCGTGCCACAGCCCAACAGATACCCGTCAAAGGGCACCTGGTCCTGCAGCCAGTCTCCCACCAGGGACTCACATCTGCCCGTATTGACCACACAGATATGTCCCTTCTTTTGTGCCTCCACGATGGCATCCCTTGCGCTTTGAGGCACGTTATGGTCGTGCTCTGCAATGAGAGTCCCGTCAATATCGAAAAAAATCAGCTTACTCACCTAGTAAAATCTCCTTGTTTAAAAACTTCTGTACCTTTGTCTGAATGATTTCTCCGGCTGCATACTTTCCCCCGGGAACGGCCACCAATACATAGTCCATGGTGTGTCCAACAAGGTACTCTTGTCCCTCTATCTCCTTGCTTTCCTCCAACAGGATCTCTGCCCACCGGCCCACATACTTTTGTCGGTATCTGTAGGACTGTTCCTCTGTCATACTTAAGAGAACCTCACTGCGCTCACTCTTTTGTTTCTCCGTAAGCTGCCCTTCCATGCGGGCTGCCACGGTATCCGCCCGCTTGGAATACTTAAACACATGCATCTCATACAGGGAGATTTTCTCTAAGAATGCCACAGTCTCCTGAAATTCCTCCCGGGTCTCTCCCGGGAAGCCCACGATCACATCCGTTGTAATCGCCGGCTCTGCAAAGCCCTGTCGCAAAAGCTGTACACTTTCCTCAAACTGGGCTGTGGTATAGTGACGGTTCATTCTCTTTAGGGTAGCGTCACAGCCACTTTGCAGGGAAAGATGGAAATGAGGGCATAGATTGGGCAATACAGAAAGCCTGTCCACTACTTCCCTTGTGATGATGCGTGGCTCCAGAGAGCCCAGACGCACCCGACAAAGCCCGGGAATAGCACAAACCTTTTCCACCAGGTCAATCAGATAGCTCTGACCCCGGTAAACGCCCTGTTCTTCAAAATCCACCCCGTAAGAGCTGATGTGGATTCCGGTGAGCACAACCTCCTTGTAGCCTCGCTGCACCAGGCCTGTAATCTCTGCCAGGATGTCCTCTGTTTTACGGCTGCGAACTCGTCCTCTGGCTAAGGGAATGGCACAATAGCTGCAGAATTGGTTACAGCCATCCTGAATCTTGATATAGGCTCTGGTATGGTCGGCCGTTTCCTGCAAGGTCATTTCTTCATATTCCTTGTGTTGTGCAAGATCCAAAACCGTGGTACAATCCAAGGTTTTATCCGGATGCTGTGCAGGGCTCTGTCCTCTTTGTCTCAGATATTCCTCCAGGATTTCCACAATGTCCTTCTTTTTGTCATTCCCAATACACAAATCGATGGCCTCATCCAGCTTGGACTGCTCCAAATGGGTCTGCACATAGCAGCCCACGGCCACCACAATTGCCTGCGGATTTCGCTTTTTTGCCTGGTGCAGCATTTGACGGCTTTTTCGGTCCGCAATATTGGTCACTGTACAGGTATTTACGATATAGATATCCGCTTTTTCGTGGAAGGGCACAACCTGATACCCCTTTTCCTGTAAAAGCTGTTGCATTATGTCCAATTCATAAGAATTCACCTTGCAACCTAGATTGTGAAATGCTACATATTTCATAAAAAAGGCCTTTCTTTTCTATTGTTTTCTGACATCTTCCCCTGTTTTCTGTGCATTCTGTCTATCCTTTTCTCTGGCTCTTGTCACCTAATACTTCTTGACTTTTAAGGGTAATGTAAGTAATATGTTGACAGAAGGTATGAAAAAGGAGGTAATTAAAAATGAAAACAGTACAGATTTCTTTGAATTCTATTGATAAGGTTAAGTCCTTCGTAAACGATATCACAAAGTTTGATTATGATTTCGATTTGGTTTCCGGAAGATACGTTATCGACGCAAAGTCCATCATGGGTATTTTCAGTCTTGACTTATCTAAGCCTATCGACTTAAATATTCACGCAGAAGACGGCGCTGATGAAGTTCTTGAGGTTTTAAAGCCTTACTTGGTCTAATCGAAAGCTTATACGAAGCTTCTTGCTTTTATTAGAATTCCAAACCCCGGACAGTTGTCCGGGGTTTCTTTATGACTCCATTTCTGATTTTTGTTCCCACCGCGGATTTGAAAAGGGTACTGATTACTCCACAATAATCAGTTCTTCCGTGTCCAAAGCGGTCTTAACCAATTCCTCTATCTGCTCATCCAGATTATGCTCATGACGACGAATGATATTTACATTGGGTTTGGTTACCGGGTGCTTTGCCACAAAGATGGTACAGCAGTCCTCGAAGGGCAGGATAGAGGTTTCGTAGGAACCAATCTTCTTGGATACCTCCACTATCTCCTCCTTGTCAAAGCCAATCAACGGCCTGTACACAGGGAGCTCACAGACCTCATTGGTAGCCATCAAGGACATCATGGTCTGGGACGCCACCTGCCCGATGCTCTCTCCCGTAATCAAGCCCAGGCATTCGGTCTCCTTGGCAATATGCTCTGCAATCCTCATCATGTAACGTCGCATGATAATGGTAAGCTCCTCATGAGGACATTTCTCGTGAATGTAAAGCTGAATATCCGTAAAGTTGATGACATGCAGATAAATTGGTCCCGTGTATTCGGACACGATACGGGCCAAATCCACTACCTTCTGCTTCGCTCTCTCACTGGTATAGGGAGGCGCATGGAAATATACAGCATCTATTTTCACTCCTCGCTTGGCAATCATATAGCCCGCAACGGGAGAATCTATTCCTCCGGAAAGAAGTAACATGGCCTTGCCGCCGGTTCCTACAGGCATACCGCCGGGGCCGGGAATTATGATAGAGTAAATATATATCTTCTCTCGAATTTCGATATTTAACATGACCTCAGGCTGATGCACATCCACCCTGGTATCCGGAAAGGCATTCAGGATGACTTCCCCCATGTCCATATTGATGGTCATGGAATCCTTGGGGTAATTTTTTCTGGCTCTTCTGGCATTAACCTTGAAGGTGAAGTGTTTCTCCGGATAGGTCTTCCCTAAATAATCGACAACGGTCTCGCAAAGCTTGTCAAAGCCCTCATCCTCCACGCAGACAACCGGACAGATACCGGCTATGCCAAAAACTTTCTTTAGGTGCTCCACAACCTCTTCATAATCGTACTCTGTCAAGGCATCCACGAAAATTCTTCCCTGGGTCTTGTGAATATCAAAACGACCCTCACACTTCTTTAGAGCGTGCTTGATCTGATGAATCAGCATATCCTCAAACAGATAGCGATTCTTGCCCTTCACTCCGATTTCCGCATATTTTATCAAAAAGGTCTTAAACATTGATTTCCTCCGTTTTTCTTTTCCCCTTCGTTGTGTCTCTTCTGTGTCCGTCTCAGATGCTATCCAATAACCCGTGTTGTACTAATGTCGGGTAAACCTACGCAACAGGGGAATTGTACCATACAACGCATCCAAAGTATAGTCTATTTCCTCCTTTGTGGTAAAGACGCTGAAACTAAACCGCAAAGTAGACTCCAAAAGAGCCGGTTCCACCTTCATGGCTCTCAAGGTTGCCGAGGGCTGGGGCTTATGAGCCGAGCAGGCACTGCCGGCAGAAACATAAATTCCCTTTTCCTCCAGGGCATGCAGCAATACCTCGCTCCTCACTCCCGCAAAGGAGACACTGACAATATGAGGAGCTGTATTCCGAATAGCCGCCTCTAACCCGTTTGGATTCTCGGGAATTCCATTTATGACAACATTGTCAATTTTAGTGACTCCGTCCATAAAGTAAGACTTCAATTCATATAAGCGCTCCAGCTCATTTTCCAAATCGGCATACAGCAGATTTGCCGCCTTTGCCATACCCGCTATACCGGGCACATTCTCCGTGCCGGAGCGAACTCCCATCTGCTGCCCACCGCCATAAACGATAGGCATCAGTTTTGTTTTCTCAGCTACATACAACAAGCCCACCCCTTTGGGTCCGTGAATCTTATGTCCGCTGACAGAAAGCATATCGATATTCATTCTCTTGGGTAAGATTCGGGCCTTTCCAAAGCCCTGAACCGCATCCACATGAAAGAGGATTCTGGGGTTAAATCTCTTGATTAGGGCTCCTGCCTCAGCTATGGGCATCACTGCTCCCACTTCATTATTGGTGTGCATCATGGAAACCAAAATAGTGTCCGGGCGAAGACTCTTTGCCAAATCTTCAATTCGTATCCGACCGCTCCTGTCTACCGGCAGGTAGGTCACCTGAAAGCCCTTTTCCTCCAAATGCTTCATGGTCTGCAAAATTGCCGGGTGCTCCACCTGGGTGGTAATCAGGTGTCTGCCCTGTCTGCTGTTTGCCATGGCCGCACCAATCAGAGCAAGGTTATCCGACTCCGTTCCTCCGGAAGTAAAAAATAATTCCTTCTCCGCCACCTTCAACAGCTTGGCGAAGGTTTCCTTTGCCGTTCTAAGATACCCCTCTGCCTCCATTCCCTTCTTGTGAAGGCTGGAAGGATTGCCGTATCCGTCCAGCATGATCTCATGCATTAACTCCGCCACCTGAGGAAAGACCCTGGTGGTAGCAGAATTATCCAAATAAACTTCCATATCTGTCCCTTCTTACTATATCTTCTGGTACACCTTCCGGTACACTCTCAAATATACCTTCCAAATATACCTATACTCTTACTTTATTATATGCAAAAGGCAACAACCTGCCTATTTCTGCT
>CAMAHO010000054.1 GCA_945834545.1 uncultured Lachnospiraceae bacterium
GAATCCAGCAGTACAGTAGAATCCAGTAGTACATCCGAATCCGGCAGTCAGGAGAGTACAGAGCCACCACAGCCGGAGGTGCCCAAGGCAAATCCCTCTATTAAGGCAGAGGCTATGACCTATATAGCTTTTACAGGGGAGCCTGTTTTAATCAAAACCATACTCACTGGCAATCTTGTGGAGAAGCCCACTTTGGATTCCGTAGTTCTCTCGGATTCGGCAGCGGGAACCGTAGAGATAGAAGGACTAAACTTTACATTCACGGCAGCCATCGCAGAGCAAAAGACAATCACCGCCAAGGCGGTTTACAAGGAAGACGACAAGACGGTGGAAGCCCCATGCGCAATTGTCATTCGGCCCCATCCCAAGACAGACACTACCACCAAGCTCTTGACAAAGGAAGCCCAGCAGGTTTTTGTGTTGGATGGAGAAACCTATCGGGAGGCAGTCTATGCGGATTATTTCACCAGTGAGCATTTTTACATATCCAGTGGTGCCAAATATACCGGATGGCAGACGGTGGACGGGAAGCAGTATTTCTATAATGCCTCAGGGGAAAGGGTTACCGGCACCCAGGTAATTCAGGGAGCCACCTATCAATTTGGCGAGGACGGAGCTCTCATTGTAGATTCCGGAGTGATGGGAATTGACGTTTCCAAGTGGAATGGTAAGATTGACTGGGTTGCTGTAAAAAACAGCGGTGTTTCTTATGCCATCATTCGCTGCGGATACAGAGGCTCTACGGCAGGAGCAATTATTGAGGATCCTACCTTTACTGCCAACATTCAGGGAGCCATAGCGGCAGGACTGAAGGTGGGAGTGTACTTCTTTACCCAGGCGATCGATGAGGTAGAGGCAGTCTATGAGGCCTCCTATGTGCTGGATAAAATCAAGAATTACAGGATTACCTATCCGGTATTTCTGGATGTGGAGCCCAGTAAGGGGCGAGGTGACAAGATTGATACGGCCACCAGAACCGCTGTCTGCAAGGCCTTCTGTGAGACCATCAAGGGAGCCGGTTATACGCCTGGAATCTATGCCAATAAGACCTGGCTTACCACCAAGCTGGATGCGAATGCTTTGTCTGATTATAAGATTTGGTTAGCCCAGTATGCAGAAACCCCTACCTACGCAGGGAAATACGATCTGTGGCAGTATAAGGAAAATGGTAAGATAGACGGCATAGAAGGTAACGTGGATTTGAATATCAGTTATTTGGGATACTAAGACTATTGAAATAGAAAATACAATGAAAAAAGGAGAAGAAACAATGAAAGGTATTATTTTAGCAGGAGGCTCAGGAACCAGATTATATCCGCTGACAAAGGCAATTTCAAAGCAGATCATGCCGGTGTATGACAAGCCCATGATTTACTATCCCTTGTCTACCTTAATGCTTGCAGGCATCAGGGAGGTTCTGATTATTTCCACCCCAAGAGATTTACCGGTATTTGAGGAGCTGTTAGGGGACGGTCATCAGTTGGGAATGGAGATAACATACGCTGTTCAGGAGACCCCCAGAGGTTTGGCGGACGCCTTTATCATCGGGGAGCAGTTCATCGGCAAGGATCGGGTAGCTTTGGTGCTGGGAGATAACATCTTCTACGGACAGAGTTTTTCCAAGGTGTTAAGAGAGGTGGCTTCTAGGGAAGAAGGGGCGACCATCTTTGGATATTATGTACGTGACCCCAGAGAGTACGGTGTTGTGGAATTTGATGCAGACGGGAAGGCTCTTTCCATTGAGGAAAAGCCCCAGAATCCCAAGAGCAACTATGCTGTTCCGGGACTGTACTTCTATGACAATGATGTAGTGGAGATTGCAAAGAATGTGAAGCCCTCCGCTCGTGGAGAGATTGAGATTACCAGTATCAATAACGAGTATCTCAGAAGAGGAACCCTTCGCGTTGAGACTTTAGGCAGAGGCTTTGCCTGGTTGGATACCGGAAACCACGATGCCCTTTTGGATGCGGCGGATTTCGTGGCAGCCTTCCAGAAGAGACAGGGCCTGTATATTTCCTGTATTGAGGAAATTGCCTACAAGAGAGGCTTTATCACAAAGGAGCAGCTGTTACAGCTGGCAGAGCCCTTAATGAAGACAAACTATGGCAAATATCTGGTAGAGGTAGCGGATGGACTATAAGCTTCGCAAGACAGTCATTTTGTGGGTTTTAGCGCTGTCCGGGCTGCTCATCCTAGGGGTTCTGTGGATGAACCGGGAGCCAGAGGATTCAGTCCGGGAAGAGAGGCAGGATAGCACCAGGCCCCCTTTGACCGAAAAACAGGATGGGACTGCGGCAGGAGAGCAGGGGAAGGATTTGTCTGCCTTTTTACAGGATGAAACCTTCTTTGATGAGGAGAAGAACAGCTTTTTGGAGCAGTATTTAAGCGGAGAAGTGCTGACCTTAAAGACGGTCTCTGTCTGCGGTGATTTACGGATTTCCATTCTGGGAGAGGACGGGAAACCGGTGCAGGGGGAAGATTTTCTTCTCAAATTCGATGAGGAACAGCTGATGCAAGATTCTGACAGAGACGGAATCGTGTATCTGGAGGAGGTAACACCGGGAACCCACCAAATACGCCTCATGACGATGGAAGGATATCAGGTGCCTCCGGCTGCGGTTCAAGTGATGGTAAAGGAGAAACCGGAGTATCTGAAGGTGGAGGACATCGAGTTTCTTATATATGGAGCAGATGAGGTAAACGGTGCTCTGGAGGATACCGGGTTCAACGAAGCACAAAATGACAGCGAAAAAAATGAGATTAAGAGGAGGCTCACTACAGATGTCAATTCCAGATTAGGAATTGATGTATCCGAGCACGACGGAGAGATTGATTGGGATAAGGTTAAGGCAGCAGGGATAGATTTTGCGATCCTGCGTGCCGGGTACAGAGGCAGTGTGACAGGTGTTCTGGTGGAAGATGCAGGCTTTAGGGACAACCTGTACGGAGCCAGGGCAGCAGGCCTTGATATCGGGATATCCTTTTTCTCCCAGGCCATTACGGAGGCGGAAGCTATAGAGGAGGCTTCTGTGGTATTGCACTTGTTGGGAGACAGGATACCGGAATATCCGGTGTATCTGATTTCTCAGGGTGCAGGAGAGCAATCCAGGGCAATCGGTTTGGAAAAGGAGGACAGAACGAGAGTTGTGCAGGCCTTTTGCAGAACCATTGTGAATGGTGGATTGCAGGCAGGAGTCTATGCGAGTAGAACCTGGTGTGAGCAGAAGCTGAATATGAGTGATTTGGAAGCCTACTCCGTGTGGGTTGGGGAACACAGAAAATCTCCTTTATACCAGGGCTACTATCAAATGTGGCAGTATACAGACGAGTGTAAGGTGGATGGAATGAAAGAGCCTGTGAATGCCAATATGTTCTACAAAAAATGACAGTCTGTAAGAACAAGCAGTGGATGGAAATGGCAAGGGATAAGGATAGAGTATGCGTCGATTGATTTGGAAACTGGCAAAAAACGATTTCAAAAAGCGATTTGCGGGCTCCTATATGGGAGTTCTGTGGGCGTTAGTACAGCCACTTGTGACAGTGGGGATGTACTATATTGTATTCGACAAGCTTATGAGCGGAGCAAGCAGAACTAACGAGGCCCCCTTTGTGCTGTTCCTGACTGCAGGTCTGGTACCATGGTTTTTCTTTAGCGAGGCCCTAAACAGCGGAACAGGGGCTCTGCGGGAATATGATTATCTGGTGAAGAAAATTGTGTTTAAGGTGGATATCTTACCTATCATCAAGGTAACCTCTGCCTTATTTATTCATGCCTTTTTTCTTTTGATTCTTTTAGTAGTGGCAGCCATCTATGGGTATTATCCCAGCCTGCCTATGCTGCAGCTGCCATATTACAGCGCTTGTCTGTACATCCTTGTTTTGGGCATTTGTTATCTGACCTCAGCAATTGCGGTCTTTTTTAAGGACATATCCCAGATTATTCAGATTTTACTTCAGATAGGTATGTGGGCAACGCCCATCTTATGGGATATGAAAAGTGTAAGCTTTCATTGGGTAGGGTATTTAAAGCTGAATCCCTTGTACTACATTGTGGAGGGGTATCGGGACGCGGTATATCGTGGCACCTGGTTTGTTGAGAATATCTGGGGCACCCTGTATTTCTGGGGGATTACCTTGGTGTTATTCCTTTTGGGAAGGGCTGTCTTTGGACGGCTCAAGATACATTTCGCTGATGTCCTGTAAGGATTTGTTTTAGGAAGGAAATGACTGTGGAAAGAGAAGTTGCGATTCAGATTTCACATTTAAATAAGGTGTATAAGCTGTACGATAAGCTGAGAGACCGACTAAAGGATGCCTTTGGTTTCAAAAGCTCCTGCAAACTGCATTATGCCCTGCAGGATGTCAGTCTCTCGGTTTACAAGGGAGAGACAGTGGGAATTATCGGGACCAACGGTTCCGGCAAATCCACGATACTAAAGATTATTACCGGCGTTTTACATCCCACGGAGGGACAGTGTAAGGTGAACGGCAGAATTTCTGCTCTGTTGGAGCTGGGAGCCGGCTTTAATCAGGAATACAACGGAATTGAGAATATTTATCTCAATGGCACTATGATGGGATTTTCGGATAAGGAGATTGAAGAAAAGATACCGGCTATCCTGGAGTTTGCCGATATTGGGGATTATGTATATCAGCCTGTAAAGAGTTATTCCAGCGGTATGTTCGTCAGACTGGCCTTTGCCGTAGCGATCAACATTGATCCCGAAATCCTGATTGTAGATGAGGCATTAAGCGTGGGAGATATCTTTTTTCAGGCGAAATGCTACCACAAGTTTGAAGAATTTAAGAAGCTGGGGAAAACCATTGTCTTTGTCAGCCACGACTTAAACAGTGTAAGCAAATACTGTGACAGAGTCTTTTTGTTAAATCAGGGAAAGCTTTTAGGAGAAGGGGATCCCAAAACCATGATTGACGCTTACAAACAGGTGTTGGTGGGGCAATATGGGGAAAAGGGGGCAGAGCCGGGAAGGACCCCGGGCAACAATCCCGATGTGCTGGAGTACGGAGATGGAAGGGCGCGAATTGAAGAGTGCCATCTTTGGGATGAACAGGGACGGGAGACCAATGTGTTCGTCAAGGGGAATCCCTTCACAGTCAGTTTGAAGGTTCGCTTTACTGCTGAGCTTACCAATCCCATTTTTGCCTTTTCTGTGAAAAATGTGCAGGGAACGGAGATCACCGGAACCAACACCATGCTGGAAAGAGCTTTTATGGAGAGCGTGAAGGCAGGGGATTGTTATCATATTACCTTTACCCAGGATGCCAATCTGCAGGGGGGAGAGTATCTGATTTCCCTGGGGGTTACAGGGTACGAAAGAGACCAGTTTGAGGTGTACCACAGACTGTATGATGTGATGAATATGACAATTGTGTCAGATAAGAATACAGTTGGCTTCTACGACTGCTGTTCGAAGGTCAATGTATCAAAGGAAATGTAGCAGAGCTTAGGAAGGATGCTTCTTTGCATACGAAGAAATGAGGGTCTGATGTATGGAATATATCGGTAAGGTGGCTTTGGATGACAGCTGTTATCCGGGAGAGGATTATTACTGTGACGGTGCGGTAGAGGACGAGCTGTTGTCCATTGTTAAGAATATGTCCGGCGTGGAGTTTGAGGCGGAGATTGAAAGACGGGCCAGCTGGCCCATACTGTATCATCTGTCAGCAAAAAGGGAAAACATTATTGACTGGATTCCCTTTACCAAAAGCCACAAGGTGTTGGAGGTGGGCTCCGGCTGCGGTGCCATAACGGGGGCATTGGCGCGAAAGGCAGGGAGCGTCACCTGCGTGGATTTGTCAAAAAAGCGCAGCCTGATCAATGCCTATCGTCACAGTGAGTGTGATAATGTAACCATTCACCTGGGAAACTTTAAGGATATCGAGCCCACCCTGGATACAGACTTCGATTACATTCTGTTAATCGGTGTTTTTGAGTATGGGCAGGGGTATATTGGGGGAGAGACTCCCTATCAGGATTTCCTGCGACTGTTAATGCAGCATGTGGCGAAGCAGGGGCGTATCGTCATTGCCATAGAGAATAAATATGGATTAAAGTATTTTGCCGGCTGCAGAGAGGACCACTTAGGCAGCTTTTTCTCGGGAATCGAAGACTATCCCCAGGGAGGCAGCGCCAGAACCTTTGGGCGTTTTGGCTTGGAAAAAATATTTGCAGAAGCCGGAATAACGGAGTATTCCTTCTACTATCCCTACCCGGACTACAAATTTATGACCCATATATACAGCGATCAGTATGCGCCCGGGAAAGGGGAGCTGTTCAACAACTATCGAAACTTCGACCGTGACAGAATGCTTTTGTTTGATGAGACAAGAGCTTTTAACGGAATTATCGAGGAGGGCCTCTTCCCTGTCTTTTCCAACTCCTATCTGGCGGTGTTAGGGGAAGAACTCCCGGTCATCTACACAAAGTATTCCAATGACCGGGCAGATGAATTTTCCATCTGTACAAAGATAATTCGAAAGCCCGACGGAAGTCTGGCAGTTCGAAAATATCCTGCCACCCCCCAGGCGAGAGAGCACATCCTTGGGCTTGCCCTGGCGTATGAGCAGCTCAGCGCCAGATATGACGGAAGTAAGATTGCCATCAACCAAATGCATCTGGAAGAGGGGGAGGACTGCTATGCAGAATTTGAGTATGTGCAGGGCACACCACTCTCGGAACTGTTTGATGCCTATCTTCTCAGAGAGGATATGGAGGGATTCTTAGGTCTGTTTGATGAGTACAGAACCAGAATTTCCTACAATAACGGGGTACAGGTCGCTGATTACGATCCGATTTTTTCCAACATTCTGGTACAGGAGGACGGTCTTTGGACCCTCATAGACTACGAATGGACCTTTGGAGAAGTGACACCTGAGAAGGAAGTATCGTATCGCGCTATATACACCTACTTGCTGGAGGATGAGAAGCGAAATACGCTGCCTTGGGACCAGGTAATGGCGTATCTGGAAATCACGCCGGAGGAGGAGAAGGAGCTCAGACAGAAGGAGCTTTCCTTCCAGAAGTATGTAAGCGGCGGCAAGGCCTCCATGGTTGAGATGAGAAATCGTATCGGCAAGAAGATGTATCAGCCAGTCAAGTGGTTTGGCACCATGGGGGATAGAGAGGAAGTCAACAGAGTGCAGGTATATGAGAACTGCGGAGAAGGTTACAGGGAAGAGGAATCCTATTTTGTGGAAGATGCCTACCTGACTGACGAGGAGGTGGAATTTACCATTCACATCTCCCCCACAGTGAGAAAGCTTCGCATTGACCCTTCCATGACCAGCTGCGGAGTCAGACTATTGGAGATGACATTGAACGGGAAACGGCTCCCTATGGCTTCGCCTATCTTTCATCTGACGAACGGTAGGCTAATCAGCAAGAAAAAGAGCCGGGGCGGCGTGCGTCAGCCAATGTATCTGTTCCAAAAGCCGGACCCGCAAATGCACCTGAATATCCGAAAATATCTGACAGAGAACGACAATATCCTGTATGTCAAGATGCAGGTATTTCGCATTCCCAAGGTACCGGAGTGATGGTATGGGAGAAACATTAAGGAAGGGCTTTTCTACCCAAAAGGATTGTGGTAGAATGGAGACAGATGAAAACCAAGAGCTGGAACCGTTCATTTGGTTTTGATATCGTATGAAATTAGAATAGGAGGATAAAAGACATGGGCTATATGGAGGAATTCAAATCCTGGTTAGAGGATGACTATTTCGACCAGGAGACAAAGCAGGAGCTGCTTGCAATCCGTAATGATGAAAAGGAGATTGAAGACCGCTTTTATAAGGAGTTGGAGTTTGGTACCGGTGGCTTGCGTGGCGTGATTGGTGCAGGAACCAACCGTATGAATGTCTACACCGTTCGAAAGGCTTCTCAGGGACTGGCAAACTTTATTATCAAGCAGGGCGCTCAGAATAAGGGCGTTGCCATCGCTTACGATTCCCGTCGTATGTCCCCGGAGTTTGCAGATGTAGCAGGCTTGTGTCTGGCTGCCAACGGAATTAAGGCCTATGTGTTTGAGTCCTTGAGACCTACGCCGGAGTTATCCTTTGCACTGCGTACCCTGGGATGCACAGCAGGTATCGTGGTGACAGCAAGTCATAATCCGCCGGAGTACAATGGCTATAAGGTATATTGGGAGGATGGCGCACAGGTGACTGCTCCTAAGGATAAGGAGATTATTGAGGAAGTAAAGGCAATCAAGGACTTCCGTCTCTGCAAGACCATGGACAAGGAAGCAGCCATTGCAGCTGGCTTGTATCAGGTTATCGGGGAAGAGATTGACGATAAATACATTGCAGAGCTGAAAAAGCAGATTATCCATCCTGAGATTATCAAGGAAGTGGCAAACGATATCAAGATTGTCTACACCCCTCTTTGCGGTACCGGAAACAAGCCGGTTCAGAGAGTACTTAAGGAGCTAGGCTTTAACAATGTTTATGTAGTACCGGAGCAGGAGAACCCGGATCCCAACTTTACCACACTGGATTATCCTAATCCGGAAGACCCTAAGGCGTTTACCTATGCCCTTCGTCTGGCTAAGGAGAAGGATGCGGATATCGTCTTGGCGACAGACCCGGATGCAGACAGATTAGGTGTGTACGCCAAGGATACCAAGACCGGTGAGTATGTATCCTTTACCGGAAATATGTCCGGTATGTTAATTGCCGAGTACATTTTAAGAGAGAAGACAAAGACAGGTACTATGCCGGTAAATCCTGCATTGGTTACAACCATCGTTACCACCAATATGACCTTCCCTATCACAAAGGCTTACAATGTGAAGCTGATCGAGGTTCTTACCGGCTTTAAGTTCATTGGTGAGCAGATTAAGCTCTTTGAGCAGACCGGTTCCAACAACTATGTCTTTGGTCTGGAGGAAAGCTACGGCTGTCTTGCCGGTACCCACGCAAGGGATAAGGATGCCATCGTAGCCGTTATGTGTCTGTGTGAGGTGGCTTCCTATTGCAAGAAAGAGGGTAAGACCCTGTGGGATATGATGCTGGAGATCTATGAGAAGTACGGTTACTTCAAGGAGACCCAGTACACCATCACCTTAAAGGGTATCGACGGTGCAAAGCAGATTGACGAGATTATGAATAAGCTTCGTCAGAATCCGCCTAAGGCCTTTGGTGAACTTAAGGTACTGAAGTTCAGAGATTATCAGAATGATATCATCCTCGACATGGAAACCGGAGAGAAGACTCCTACCGGACTTCCCAAGTCCAATGTTCTCTACTTTGAGCTTCCCGGAGACTTCTGGTGTTGCGCACGTCCTTCCGGCACAGAGCCTAAGATTAAGTTCTACATGGGCGTAAAGGGAAGCAGCATTGAGGATGCCAACGCTAAGGTTGCAAAATTAACCGAGGATTTAAAGGCTCTTTTATAAACATAATTTAACTTCCGCATTGGAATTTCGTGTCGGCCACATACTTCTAATATGGGAGATACTTTGAAGAGGTAAAGGGACAGCGAACCGCTCTTTAGCAGCGGTTTGCTGTTTGTGTATAAGGGTATGAAACTGTTACAGAATGTCCGAAAGACCTACTACTTTTTGAAAAGAAACGGTCTTCGTCAAACCTATTATGCAGTACGGGAAAGGCTTACCAAGCGGCGGTCCTCCTACTACTATGAAGCTCCGGATGTCGCAGAGCTTAAGAGGCAAAGAACAGAATTTGCAGGATGTGATGCAAGCAAGTATCCCTTGCTCAGCGTAGTTGTCCCCCTGTTTGAAACACGGGAGGTTTTTTTGCGTGAGCTGTTAGCATCCGTTCTTTCTCAGACCTACCCCTTCTTTGAGGTGATTCTTGGCGACTTTTCCTCGGACAATCAACTAAAGCAGGTAGTAGAAGACTATGCAGATGCCAGACTTAAGTATCACTATTTTGGAGACAATAAGGGAATAGCGGAGAATACCAATAGGGCCATAGACCTGGTCTCCGGCTCCTATGTGGGACTGCTGGATCACGATGATGTGCTGACAGAGGACGCCTTATATGAGGTATATCAGGGGATTACGGAAGAGAGACGAGCCGGTTATCAGCCCCTGTTACTGTTCTCGGATGAAGACAAGTGGACTGGGGAAAAGGGACAGTACTACAGCCTTCACAGAAAGGAAGAATACAATAGGGAGCTGTTGTTTTCCGGCAACTACATCTGCCATTTTATGGTGATGGATACAGAACTGATTCAAAAACTTAGGTTTCGTTCCCAATATTCCGGCGCCCAGGATTATGATCTGGTGTTAAGGGCAGTGGCCAAGATAGAGCAGATGGACAAAGGGAGTATAAGACATATTCCAAAGGTCTTGTACCATTGGCGTTGTCACGAAGGCTCCTCCGCGGAAAACCCCGTCAGCAAAACCTATGCCTACGAGGCAGGTAAGAAGGCCTTGGAAGACTATTTTACAAAACAGGGCATTCAGGCAAAGGTATCTCACAGATTGTATGTGGGCTTGTATCAGATAGACTATGAGACGGACTATTTTGAGGCCAGACCGGAGGTGGGAATCCTTGGCTTTGCCCTGGTGGAACGGGGCGTCCTGGTTTCCGGCAGATTAAACCTGGAGGGGGAAGTCTACTATGAGGGAACCAAAGAAGGATATACCGGGTATTTTCATCGTGCCATTCTGCCTCAGGATGCAGAGGCGGTAGATGTGCGACGAATGAAATTGAATCCCGCCTGCAGGGAAGTTTTCAAAAAGATTACGGGCTGTGACTATGCAGAAGATGAGCAGGGCTTTTGCTCTAACTTTAGGACACTGTCACAGCCAGAGGCAGTCAGGTTGAGCCTTCTTTTATGTCAGGCAGTAAGGCAGGCAGGATATCATATCATTTGGCAGTGGTAGGAACGGAGCTGTCATTTCGTAATGGCAGGAGTCAGAATTGTTATTAATAATGGCAGGAATCTGAGCCTGTAAGGAGAAAACGGTATGAAGAAGGTTGATGTGGTAATTCCTAATTACAATGGCCTAAAGTATTTGGAGGGCTGCTTTTCCTCGTTGTTTGCACAGCGTGAGGCACCTGACTTTCAGGTTATCCTGGTGGATAATGGTTCTGACGATGGCAGTGTTGCCTGGACAAGGGAGCATTATCCCCAGGTTCACATGATAGAGCTGGACCACAATACAGGCTTTTGTCACGCGGTGAATCTGGGGATTTTGGCAGGAGAGGGAGAGTATGTCGTCTTGCTGAACAATGACACCAGATGCCACGAGCTTTTCCTGAAAAGCTTGTGGGAGAGAATGGAGGAAGACAGGACGGGAAGACTTTTCTCTGCCAGTGCCTGTATGCTGGACTGGCAGGATGAGACGATTTTGGATGGAGCCGGCGATAATTATATGTTGTTTGGATGGCCCTATGCCCGGGGAAAAGGCAGGAAAGCTTCTGCTTATGACAAATCTGTCAGAATATTCAGCGCTTGTGGTGGAGCAGCGATTTACCGGCGAAGTGTGCTGGGGGAAATCGGACTCTTTGACGAGAACCATTTCGCCTATCTGGAGGATGTGGATATAGGCTACAGGGCCAACATTGCAGGGTATGATAACTGCTATGAACCCAAGGCCAGGGTGATTCATTATGGTAGTGGCACCTCCGGCTCCAGGTATAATTCCTGGAAAACTGCAATTGTGGCAGAAAACAGTGTGTATCTGGTCTATAAAAACATGCCGTTTTTGCAATGGCTTATCAATGCCCCCTTTTTATTTCTTGGAAAGCTCATCAAGTGGCTGTTCTTTTGTAAAAAAGGGATGGGAAGAGAATACCTGAGGGGTCTTTTAAAGGGGCTAAAAAAATCCATATCAAAAGAAGGCCGAAACCATAAAGTACGGTTCAAAATCAAAAATATCCCCCATTATCTGAGAATTGAAGGGGCTATGATTTTAAATACAGTACGCTTCCTAAAGAAATCTTAAGAATTATCTTAAGAAAAAATTAAGAAGTTC